>CAZSTJ010000019.1:0-24090 GCA_964609805.1 uncultured Geobacter sp.
TCCTCAACGAGCGCGACCCGGTCTATGCCGTTACCAGTGCTGCCCTGGCCAAGAGCACCCTCAATTACAATTCCATTTCCAACCGGGCACGGGTCCGAAAGGCGATCAAGTTCTACGAGCGGGAATCTGCCCGCTTTAAAGGGATGCTGGCCCTGAACCAGGAGAGCGGCTATCTCAATATGCTGATCGCCCAGAGTCCCTCCTACTCCATGGTCAAGAAGTGGTCCCCCATGTACGTGGTGGGGCGCAAGCTCGGCTTCCTGACCGGCGTCACCACCGATACCCTGACCGGCATGGAGCGGGAGGGGGTCAGCCTGTTCAGCATGGTCTTCGGCAATGCGGTGGGGCTGGTGGAGACCCGCAAGGGGAAGCTCTACAAGAACAAGGGGGCCCTGGCCGATGTGACCGCTACCCTCAAAGCCGGCGATATCCTGCTGGAAAAGACCCCCTTCCGCCTGACGGACAAGCTGATCCCCGGCTACTGGGGGCATGCGGCGGTCTGGGTCGGCACCGAGGCGGAACTGAAGGAGCTGGGTATCTGGAACAATCCGCTGGTGGTCCGCTACCACGATGAGATCCGCTCAGGGCGGCTGGTGGTGGAGGCGCTCCGCTCGGGGGTGGAGATGAATACCCTGCAGCATTTCCTGAACATCGATAGCATCGGCATCCTCCGCAAGCCGGACCAGAGTCGCGAGGGACGGGCCACTACGGTCATCCAGGCGTTGCGCCAGGTGGGCAAGCCCTACGATTTCAATTTCGATGTGGAGTCCAAGGGGCGGGTCTACTGCTCAAAACTTGTCTATCTCAGTTACAGCGGCATTGACTGGCCCACCAAGAAGTCCATGGGGCGGACGACCTTTACCCCGGACGATGTGGCGGTGAAGGCGGCGCGGGACGGGCAGCTGGAGCTGGTGACCTTCTATCACGACGGCAAACGGGTCAAGGATAAACCGACGATCCGGATGGCGGAGCTGATGGGAGTCGGGAAATAACCGTATAATAGACGTTCTGGAGGAACCATGTCTCGCATCGTAGTTATATTGTTCGTTACCCTGCTTGCCAGTACCGTTCCGGCAATTGCCGCTCCGCCGCAACCTGATTCGGTCTTCCAGAAACAGATAACCTCTGACATCAAGAATTTTACCATCCTGCGGAATAACCTGAAACGGGCTGCTGAATTTGCCAGAAGCCGCCCGGAGCTGTTCCAGCCGGCGAAGGATAAGAAGAACGCCCTGTTGGCCCGTGATGAGAAGCTGGCGGTCTGGACCACCTGGAGCGGCGTGCTGGACAGTATTGCCGGACTGGACGGCATCCGCCGCCAACATCGCAAGTTCGATCTGTTCCAGGAGAGTGAGCGAAAGAATGCCTCCTTTGCCATCGCCAACGCCTCCTTCCTGGCCGCCTACCGCTCCGCCCTGGAGTTCATCGCTCTGGCCGACGGCAACCCGGCCCTGGACACCGTTCTCAATGAGGCGGTACCAGAACTTGGCCTTCCTGCCGGTGCCTTCAACCGTTTCAAGTTCCGTTTCCTCAATGTAGCAATCGCCACGGAGTTTGCCGCCCTGCAGGTCATCGCCAAGACCTACACCGGCGGTCCTCCGGAGTTGCAGCTGGCTGCCGGCGAGGACAGCGGCGCCATCTGGAACATGGGCAAGGGGAAGGGGCACGAGCTGACCCTGAAGAATGCCCTGGCGGTGGTTCAGAAGAGCGGCTTCGCCGCCTGGTTCCCGCTGCAGAAGGGGGTGTCTGAATGGATGGGGGACACCAAGGTGGCCCGCACCCATTCCCACCTGATCTCGGCCAAGCAGGTGGAGGGTATGGGTAAACGGCTCCAGCCGGGGGACATCATCTTCGAGCGGCACGAGTGGTACCTGTCCAACCTGGGACTCCCCGGTTTCTGGACCCACGTGGCGCTCTACATCGGTACTCCCGAAGAGCGGCGCTCCTTCTTCAACGATCCGGAGACCCGCGAGTGGGTCAAGGGGCTGGGGATTGCCAACGGTGAGTTCGAAGGGCTATTGAAACAGCGCTACCAGACCGCCTATGGCAGGAGCATGATTGTGAAGGAGGACCGGCGCCCGGCTCGGATCCTGGAGGCGATCTCCGAGGGGGTCTCCTTTACCTCCCTGGAGTACACCGGTTCGTCCGACTCCCTGGCGGTGGTCCGCCCCCGGCTCTCCAAGCGGGACAAGGCCCAGGCGGTCCTGCGGGCGTTCCACTACAGCGGTCGTCCCTACGATTTCAATTTCGACTTCCAGACCGATTCGGCTCTGGTCTGCTCCGAACTGATCTTCAAGGCCTACGAACCGGGGAACGGCATGAAGGGGCTGCGGTTCCCGGTGACGGAGGTCATGGGGCGCAAGGTCAGCACCCCCAACGGTATGGTGCGGCAGTTCGACGAGCAGGCCGGCACCCCGGCGTCCCAGGCCGATTTCGTGCTCTTCCTGGATGGCTACGAGAAGGAGAAAAAGGCAGTGGAATCGACGCCGGAACAGTTCCGCACCAGCTGGCAGCGCCCCAACTGGCACATCCTGATCCAGGATGCCCCGGTGGAGGCAAAGAAGAAATGACTCCAACGGCAGAAAAACAGAAGATCGCCATCCTGAGCGTATCGGCCGGGGCGGGGCACGTGCGTGCGGCCCAGGCGCTGCAGGCGGCGGCGGAGAGATACTATCCGGGTGTTGAAGCCGTGCACGTCGACCTGATGGAGCTGGTACCCAAGATGTTCAGGACGATCTATGCCGACACCTACATCAAAGTGGTCGAGAAGCACCCGGCCTTCTGGGGGTACCTGTACGACAAGTCCGACCGGGAGAAGGTGGATTCCGCCCTTTCCCGGTTGCGGATCGCGATCGAACGGCTCAATACCCAGAAACTCAAGAGGGTGTTGGCTGAGATCAATCCGGACCATGTCATCTGCACTCACTTCTTGCCGGCCCAGCTGTTGTCGGGGAAAATTGCCCGGGGCGTTTGGGACAAGCCGGTCTGGGTACAGGTGACCGACTTCGATGTCCATGCCCTCTGGATTCAGCCTCATATCAGCGGTTACTTTGCAGCCAGTGAAGAGGTGGCCTGGCGCATGGCCGAGCGGGGCATCCCGGCCGACCGGGTCCGGGTCACCGGCATCCCGATCATGCCGGTCTTCGGCGACGCGCGGGATCGGGCGGCCTGCGCGGCAGAGTTCCGCCTCGATCCGAAGCGGACCACCCTGCTGATGATGTCAGGCGGTGCCGGGGTGGGTGGGATCGAGACCCTGGCGGAGCGACTGCTCTTGTTGGAGGGGGATTTTCAGGTAGTGGCCCTGGCGGGGAAGAACGAGCGGCTGCTGGACGAATTGCGGTTGCTGGCTGCCCGCTATCCCGGCCGGCTCTTCCCCATGGGGTTCACCCGGGTCATCGAGCGGATCATGGCGGCCAGCGACCTGGCCATCACCAAGCCGGGGGGGCTGACCACCTCCGAGTGTCTGGCGGTGGGGCTGCCGATGATTGTTGTTTCCCCCATCCCGGGGCAGGAAGAGCGGAACGCCGATTTTCTTCTGGAGAACGGGGCGGCGCTGAAGGCGTGCGATGGCGGCGCCCTGGCCTGGCGGGTGGCGGCTCTGTTGCTGGATCCGGCGCGTCTTGCCGCGATGCGGGCCAATGCGCTGCAGCTCGGGCGCCCGGATGCTGCGCGGGATGTGCTGGCGACGGTCCTGGGAACGACGGTACCCCATGGCTAGGGGCAGCCGCGGCCGCCATGTCGCGCTTTTGCTGTGCTACGTGGCCCTGCTCGGCCTCTTCTTCGCCATGACGGAGATCCAGATCGAGGGGGCCAACGGCTGGGCCTGTGCCCTCCCCACCTGGCGAATCGAGAATCACTGGCTGCTGGACATCTTCTGGGGCGGCCGCCCCATGACCGGTTACCACGCCTGGGTCTTTCCCTTCATGTTCCTGGTCTTCCATCTCCCCCATGCCGTTACCGGCAGCTTCTCCTGGCGGCAGGAGGCGCGCTGCCTCGGTTCCCTCATGCTCTTCTGGATCTTCGAGGACTTCCTCTGGTTTGTCCTCAATCCATGCTACGGGATCGCTAAATTCTCACCGGTCTTCATCCCCTGGCATAAGAAATGGCTGCTGGGGATGCCGACCGATTACCTGACCTTCACGGTTGTGGGGCTGATCCTCCTCTGGTGGTCCTTTGCCACCCGGGATGGCAAGAATAAAGGAAGATCGTAAACGGTCGTCTTTCCGCCGCTGGTTAGGGCCATAATCACACCCCGACAATTCGGATGTTCTCCCCCCACAAGGCACTCAATTCTGTTGTCATGAACCCGATATCCAATCCGATTTTAATGCCTATTGACTGGTAAAATAAAACAAGATTATTCTTGTAACCGATTGATCACATGGTAAAATATACTCTCAAGTTTGAGGGAGCTCGTTCGAATACCTATCCACAGCAACAGTCCCAACAGAGAATGAAGGAGTAGCCGAGAAACCCACTATTTCAGCATAGAAGCCAAAGCCGTTCGCATCTGACAGACGGCACCAGTTTTGTTCTCAACCACTAAAACGAAGGGGGTGTGCAGATGAAAGTCACACGAAGAACGTTTTTCAAGGTTTGTGCTTCCGGGCTGGGGGGATCCAGTGCTGCCATGCTGGGTTTTACGCCTGGCGAAGCCCTGGCAGAGGTGCGAGAATTTAAATTGACCCGCAGCACGGAGACCCGTAACACCTGTCCCTACTGCTCGGTGAGTTGTGGCCTGATCATGCATAGTATGGGAGACAAGTCAAAAAACGCTGTATCGTCGATCTTCCACATCGAAGGGGATCCGGACCACCCGGTGAACCGGGGGACCCTCTGTCCAAAGGGGGCCGGGCTGATCGATTTCATTCACAGCCCCAACCGGCTCAAATACCCGGAATACCGTGCCCCCGGCTCGAAAGAGTGGAAACGGATCACGTGGGATGAGGCGTTTACCCGGATCGCCCGCTTGATGAAGGACGATCGGGACAAGAACTTCGTTGCCCAGAACGCCGCCGGTGCAACGGTCAACCGTTGGCTGACCACCGGATTCCTGGCTGCTTCGGCCTCCAGCAACGAAAGCGGCTACATCACCCACAAAGCGATCCGCAGTACCGGTATCCTGGCCTTCGATAACCAGGCGCGTGTCTGACACGGTCCCACGGTGGCCAGTTTGGCCCCCACATTCGGACGCGGTGCGATGACCAACCACTGGGTGGACATCAAGAATGCCAATGTTATCCTCATCATGGGCGGCAACGCCGCCGAGGCCCACCCCTGCGGTTTCAAATGGGTGACCGAGGCCAAGGCCCACAACAATGCCACCCTCATGGTGGTCGATCCCCGTTTTACCCGCTCCGCGGCGGTGGCCGATCTCTATGCCCCGCTGCGCGCCGGTACGGACATCGCCTTCCTCGGCGGGGTGATCAACTACCTCCTCTCCCACGACAAAATCCTCCACGACTACGTCAAGGCCTACACCAACGCCCCGTTTATTGTAGCCGAAGGGTACGCCTTCAATGACGGACTCTTCTCCGGCTACGATCAGGCGGCCCGTAAGTACGACAAATCCACCTGGGCCTACGAAATGGGACCGGACGGGTTTGCCAAGGTGGATGAGACTCTGCAGCACCCCCGCTGCGTGCTGCAACTGCTCAAGCAGCACTATGCCCGCTATACCCCGGAGACGGTGAGCAACATTTGCGGCACCCCCAAGGAGACCTTCCTCAAGGTGTGCGAGCATATCGCCACGACCTCGGCCCCCAACCGCACCCTGACCATCATGTACGCCCTGGGGTGGACCCAGCATTCGGTGGGATCGCAGATGATCCGCACCGCGGCCATGATGCAGCTCCTCCTGGGAAACATGGGAATGGCCGGCGGCGGGATGAATGCCCTGCGCGGCCATTCCAACATCCAGGGGCTCACCGACCTGGGGCTCCTCTCCGACCTCCTGCCGGGCTACCTTTCGATGCCCAAGGAACAGGAAACCGACTATCCGGGGTACATCGACAAACGGGCCCTCAAGCCCCTGCGCCCGGGGCAGATGTCCTACTGGCAGAACTACGCCAAGTTCCACGTCAGCCTGATGAAGGCCTGGTTCGGCGACGCCGCTACCAAGGAGAACAACTGGTGCTTCGACTGGCTGCCCAAACTGGACCGGGTCTACGACGTGCTCCAGGTGTTCGAACTGATGCACCAGGGGAAGCTTAACGGCTACTTCTGCCAGGGATTCAACCCCCTGGCCGCCTTCCCCTGTAAAGCCAAGATCGGCGAGGCCCTGACCAAGCTCAAATTTCTGGTGGTGATCGACCCCCTGGCCACGGAGACCTCCTGCTTCTGGGAGAACCACGGCGTATACAACGACGTGGACCCGTCAAAGGTCCCGACGGAGGTGTTCCGCCTCCCCTCCACCTGCTTTGCCGAGGAGAACGGATCACTCACCAACTCCGGCCGTTGGCTGCAATGGCATTACAAAGGCGCCGAGCCGCCGGGTGAGGCGAAACCGGATGTGGATATCATCGCCGGCATTTTCCTGAAGCTGCGGGAACTGTACCGGAAGGACGGGGGGGCCTTCCCCGACCCGATCCTGAATCTTGCCTGGAATTACAAGATCCCCCATGCCCCGTCGCCGGAAGAGTTGGCGATGGAGTACAGCGGCAAGGCTCTGGCCGATCTCCCCGATCCCCTGGATCCTACCAAGGTGCTCCTGAAGAAGGGGCAGCAACTGGACGGGTTTGCCCAGCTCAAGGATGACGGCTCCACCAGCTGCGGCTGCTGGATCTACGCCGGGTCCTGGTCGGAGAAGGGGAATCTGATGGCCCGGCGGGACAATTCCGACCCCTCCGGCCTGGGCAATACGGTCAACTGGGCCTTCGCCTGGCCCGCCAACCGCCGTGTCCTCTACAACCGGGCCTCGTGTGATCCGGCCGGTAAGCCGTGGGACCCGAAACGCAAGTTAATCGGCTGGGACGGCAGCAAATGGGGTGGTGCCGACATCCCGGACTTCAAGCCGGATGTTGCTCCGGGCGACCCCATGAACCCCTTCATCATGCTCCCGGAGGGGGTGGCGCGGCTCTTTGCCCTGGACAAGATGGCCGACGGCCCACTGCCCGAGCACTATGAGCCGTTCGAGACCCCCATCGATACCAATCCCCTCCATCCGAAGGTCGTCAGCAACCCGGCGGCCCGGGTCTTCAAGGGTGACCTGGAGGCCTTTGGCAAGGGAAAGGATTTCCCCTATGCCGCCACGACCTATCGCCTCACGGAGCACTTCCATTTCTGGACCAAACATACCAAGCTGGCGTCCATCCTGCAGCCGGAACAGTTTGTGGAAATCAGCGAGGAATTGGCGAAAGAAAAGGGGATCAAGTCGGGCGACCGGGTGAAGGTCTGGTCCAACCGGGGCTTCATCAAGGCAGTGGCGATGGTGACCAAGCGCATCAGGCCGCTCCAGGTTAACGGTAAGACCGTCCACCATGTGGGGATCCCGATCCACTGGGGCTTCAAGGGGGTTGCCGGGCAGGGATACCTGGCCAATACCCTGACCCCCTACGTGGGGGATGCGAACACCCAGACCCCGGAGTTCAAGGCGTTTCTCGTCAACATTGTGAAGGAATAGGAGGTGGCATATGGCTCTTCAATCACTTGATATCGCTCGCCGGTCCGCCACCACCACACCATCGCCCGGCCAGCGTCAGACGGTCGTGGTGGCGAAACTGATCGACATCTCGAAGTGTATCGGCTGTAAGGCCTGTCAGGTGGCCTGCATGGAATGGAACGATACCCGCGATGACATCGGGAGTACGACCGGCGTCTATGACAACCCCCGCGACCTGACCGAGAACTCCTGGACGGTGATGCGCTATGCCGAGGTGGAGACGGAACGGGGCCTGGAGTGGCTGATCCGTAAAGACGGCTGCATGCACTGCGCCGATCCGGGGTGCCTCAAGGCGTGCCCGGCGCCGGGAGCGGTGGTGCAGTACCGTAACGGCATTGTGGATTTCCACGAAGAGAACTGCATCGGCTGCGGCTACTGCATTACCGGCTGCCCCTTCAACATCCCCCGGTTATCGAAAAAGGACAGTAAGGTCTATAAGTGCACCCTCTGTTCCGACCGGGTGGCGGTGGGGCTGGAGCCTGCCTGTGCCAAGACCTGCCCCACCGGATCGATCGTCTTCGGCCGCAAGGAACAGATGCTTCACCATGCCGAGGAGCGGGTGGCGGAGTTGAAAAGCCGTGGCTTTGCCAAGGCCGGGATCTACGACCCGCAGGGGGTGGGGGGGACCCACGTCATCTACGTGTTGCAGCATGCCGACAAGCCGGAGCTGTACTGCGGCCTCCCCAAGGATCCTTCGATAGGACCGATGGTCGGCCTCTGGAAAGGCGCCGCCAAGCCGCTGGCGTCCTTTGGCTTGGCCATGGTGATTGCCGCCTCCTTTTTCCACTATGTGACCAAGGGTCCCAACGTGGTCTCTCCCGAGATCGAGAAGGAGTTTGACGAATGAAAAACGATCCCGATAAGCTCCTGCGCTATACGCCGTTCGAGCGCGGCAACCATTGGCTGGCAGCCATAACCTTCATCATGCTGGCGCTGTCCGGCCTCGCCTTTTTTCACCCGTCCTTTTATCCGTTGACCCAGTTGTTCGGCGGCGGTACCTGGACCCGCATCCTGCATCCCTTCATCGGGGTCGTCATGGCCCTCTCCTTCGGGGTCATGTTCAGCAATTATCGGCGACAGAACATCATAACCCCCGAGGACAAGGAGTGGCTCAGTCATGTGCGGGAGATGGCCGCAGGCGATGACAGTCAGATGCCGGAGGCCGGCAAGTTCAACGGCGGCCAGAAGGTGCTGTTCTGGTTGCTGGTGGCCAGCATGATACTGCTGGTCCTGTCCGGCATCGTCATGTGGCGCGCCTATTTTGGTTTCCTGTTCCCGGCGGTGCTCATTCGCTTTGCGTCCGTCGCCCATGCCATCTCGGCAACGATCATGATCGCCCTGATCATCTTCCATGTCTATGCCGCAATCTGGACCAAGGAGAGCATCGATGCCATGTTGTACGGCAAGGTCAGGCGCGCCTGGGCAAAACAGCATCACCCGGCCTGGTTTCGGCAGATGATGGGAGGGGGTAAATGAACGGAGAGGCCCGCATCCTGGAACCGGGTCAGATAGAAGCCCCGGCCGGTGAGATCCGGCATTTCATCCCTCCGGAACGAGATCTGTTCGCCCGTCGCGCAGGGCGATTCCGGCAGCTTGCCCCGGGGCATCCCCTGGAAGAGTATCTCTCCTTCCTGGCAAACGTGGCGGATGCCCAACATGCGGTGCTGGGACAATCGTCACCTCCAGCCGTGTCTGATCAAACGGATCAGGCGAGCTGTCGTGAACAGGGTCTGCCACCCCTTTCTGTCGTTACCTGGCGCCGCGCCCCCGATTGGCGGGAGGCCCTCGCGGCGCTGTTGTCGCAGTTGCAGCACGCCCCGCTACCACCCATAGTCCAAGAGACCGCCGCCGGTCTCATGCAGATGGGAGATGACGGGCTGGAGGGGATGGCAGACCTCATCCTTGCCGGCGATCTGAATGAGGTTGCTCCCCAGAAATTGCCGTTTATCGCTGCTGCGCTGCAGGTATATTGGCTGAATCTGGCAACCTGCCTGACCGCTGACGCGATTGGCAGGCCGAAGCAGGACGGGCTCTGCCCGGTATGCGGATCGCTTCCGGGTGCTGGCATTATCAAACCGGGAGGGGCAGAACAGGGGCTGCGGTATCTCTGCTGTTCCCTCTGCGCTTCGCAATGGCACCACGTGCGGCTCACGTGCAGTTGCTGCGCAGCTACGCAGGGGATCAACCACTACCTGCTCGATGGAGCAAGCGGAGCCGTTAAGGTGGAGTGCTGTGATGGGTGCAACAGCTACCTGAAATTGTTGTACCTGGAGAAGGATGGTGAAATGGATATGGTGGCAGATGATCTGGCCACTCTGTCTCTGGATATGGTGATGGAGCGGAAGGGGATGCTGCGGTCTGCCCCGAATCTTCTGTATCACCCGGGGAAATCAAGTTGACGAAGACAGTGCAACGAGTGTCGGGCGGTTGAAACAGAAGAGGCGGCTTTTGGGTCGCCTCTTGTTTTTTGAAATCTCTATTATTCCCAGAAGATCCCGGTCGGATCCTTGATGATTTCATTCACCAGTTTTTCCAGTTCATCCCTGTTTCTTCCGGTGGGATAGGGCTGGCGCCGGTTCTTCCGGTCGTACCAGTACAGGGTCCAGCGGGGAGCCTCGGCGGCGAATTCCAGTTGGGCTACCTTCACCTCGTTCCAGATGGATGGATCGATAAAGAGGGGACGGGATTCGAAAAGGGTCACCCGGTGCCCTTTGATTTCGTAGCGAAGCAGCACCTGATTTGGCTGGGTCCGTGCTGTACAGAGCCCGCCAAGCAGCAGATCGACCCGCTCCCGTTCTGTATCAGGCAGTATCATGAAATCTCCAGCAAAAAAGGGGTTCCGCCGGTTGGCGTAACCCCTTGTTTTGTGTGGTCGGAATGAGAGGATTCGAACCTCCGACCCCCTGCTCCCGAAGCAGGTGCGCTACCAGGCTGCGCTACATTCCGAAAGGGGTCTTTTTTAGCACTTCCCGAGAGTTGTTGTCAACAGGAAAGTCTGGGGGGCGGGGGCGACAGCCCCTTATGTTGCGTTCTGTGGCAATGGGTATGATCGATGGGATACAATGAAGTCGTTATGCCGGTACATGAGAAAACCGTACTTTATGAGAGAGTCAAAAAGGCCCGCTAGAGCGGGCCTTTCAGTAGTTCATGTATTATTGGTTCGCAATAGGATTAAAATCCATATCATAGTTATTGATCAGTTTTACATTTGTTAAGTTCGGAATAGTTACCTGAAGATTTGAGCCAGAAACTTTCATCCAATTACCATAGCTGGCATCAAATTGTAACTCCACAGGGTTGCCTGCTCCCACACTATAAATTTGAGTGTTTATAATTTTTGTTTCACGATTTGTTTCAATAACACTAGTTCCAGTTGATTCGCGTGCGACCATTACTGAATTGCTGATGGTTGCTGTTTTACAGGCGTTGCCGAAGTACAGAGCATTCCAGTCGGACGTTTTACCTTCAACATAGCTATTATTCATAATAAACGTTGCATTTGAAATACTGTCATCAGCATCAATGCAATGGCAGTCGATTACATGAAGGTGGTTAGCACCGAAATTCTCAGCTATTAAACTGGAATTGGTGACAACCATTGTTGAATCAAGCAGCAGTCCAGCAGCGGTTGGGTTGCCTGTGCCTCCGGCATATGCCACCACATTGACATTGTTAATTGTCGCATGTGATGATGCTCCTTCGGAGCATATTGCATAAACGTGTGATGAATCATTTGTTGCTGAACCGGCAAAAACGGAGGCGGCTTCAAGTGTGCTCTTGACGTTGTTGAATGCCACCGCTGCCAACAAGCCGGACGTATTTCCAAAGCCGTCATTGACTATGCGGATGTTTTTCACAGTGCTGTTGTTGGCCATTACAAGCGTCGCGTTAATACAATGACCATCAGCATTCACAATCGCTGATTCAATAACGGAACTGTCTCCACTGCCTTCAAGATAGACATAGGGCTTCATAACCAATGAGGCTGTTCCCAGGTCATAAACGCCAGGCATAACTTTGATCAGGTATGGTTTGTTGGCCGCCGCATCGGTAATCGAGTTGATTGCAGCGATTGGAGAGGTAAAATCGCCACCACTCTTGGCAACAACAACGACATTGGCGTATTTCTTGGAATAAGCAGCGTCATGGGTGTGGTTTCCGGCAGCTACGGTAGTGGAGGTTGTGCCGACAGGCAGTTTTCCGACTGAAATCGGGCCGCTAATCTTTGCATCGGTCACGGCGCCGTTGGCAATTTTTGCCGTAGTCACTGCGGCATCAACGATATGCCCGGTCTTGATACCGTTGCCGCTGTTGGTGTCCTGGCTGGTCGATCCTGCTGTGGCCTCTTTGATTTTGGCCGACGTTACTTCGTCGTTGGCAACTGCACCAAATGAAATACCCTGAGCAAACAGCATCGTAGAACACATGACAACTCCTGCCAAAACTCTCTTTTTCATCTTCTCTCCTAACGTTATTAAATATCCCTTGCAGCTGCGAGGGTATTGGGATGAGACTGGTACATATTCGAGGACGGTGATGATCCGCACAATTTGATTTTGATGCCGAATAAAATTCGGGCCTTAAAATAAAGAAGGCTGAGGTAAAAAAGACAGGCTGCCGGAATAAGTGATGATATTTCGGCAACCCGTCTGTCTTGCAATATATCTTGCTAAGCGTGGCTTGCAGAGTAGCAATACCTCTGCCGCATGTTAGATAAGATTATTTCAGTACATATGTTCTGAAGTCTTCAATTTTTGATACTTTCTGAGTGCTTGAACCGGCATTGCTGTAGAGCACACCGACATAAAGGGTTGTGGCATTGTTCAGCCAGTCGAATTGGACGGTCTCGGAAGCACTCTGTTCCGGGTGTGTCAAGTTCGTATAGGCAATTGTGTACGTGTTTCCGGCGGTTCTGGTCATCGTAATCTTGATGTCATCGCCCGAGGTGAATGTACCTGAAGAACGGTGATTGAAATCACCACCGTTAAGGCTCTCTACGGACAGAAGTTGTGCATCGGGGCTACCCTGACCGTGGGGACCAAATCGGAAGATGTTTTTGGAATTAGTGCCGACAAATGCAAAAAACTGGTCGGACATATCAGGTACCTGAACATTTTTCAGCACAACAGAAAACGCAAAATCATTCCTGCCGATGTTGGTTAGCGGTATGGCTAGTGTCTCCATCTGGCTTAGGTTTACACCACCAACGTTGATATCGGTGTAGGTAGATTGAACAGAGAGCGTCCCCTCGGCATTCTTCACAAGGTTTTTGTCATATTTCAGCAGGCTGGTGCCGGTCCCGGGAAGTCTGTTTGTAAAGCCAGTGCCGCGCCCGGCTGCATCAAGGATCGTGGAAGAGGAGGCTTTTGCCTCGAACGTAATATGATTTGTTTTCGTCATCTGGGCAATCGTCGCAGCCTTTGCTTCAATGCCGCTTGACATAACCAAGGCTGCCAGTAAAGTTCCAGCTGTTACTGCTTGTTTCAAGGTACGCTTCATTCTGATTGTTCTCCTGTAGGGTATAATTTTCAGCCTGAGCTGAATCGATAACTATGCAAAACCGGGTTGCCAGAATATCTTGAGGCTATTTTAGCAACCCGGTTGTCTTCGTGAGCCCCATAGGCTTTCCGTCCCGTTCTCGCGAATGGTTTGGCTTTGTAGTCTGATATTTGCCAAGAATGTGGGCACAAAAAAGCCGGGACCTAATATCTATTAGATATTTCGGCATCCCGGCTATCTCTTTGAGACCCTGTAGGCTTTCCGTCCCATCCTCACGGATGGTTTAGTATTGTCGTGTACCTTCTGAGCTAATTGTGATGGAACGTTTATAATACACAAATTATAATGTCAACGAAATAATGATAAACACTTATAGTATTAGCATTTAGATTCCTGGACATTTTTCAACCATTCACGCCCCTTGGTCATCCCGGTCAGGGGCTTTTCTTTCCTATGTCCCTTTACCGACCTCCGGCAGGGGGGATTTTTTTTCAGAAAGGAGAACTCAATTGATCAGAGTAAAAATCATGCTAGGCGTCTGATCTCTCCCCGAAGGCCCCGTAAGGAGACTCAGCTGGCCAGGCCCGAACAGTGCCATTACGGAGATGAAGAAGTCATGGCCGAGATGGAAGAAGAGTTTAACGGCGTATTGGGAGGTGATTGGTATGTATTTGAGGAAGGGGATGAGCCTCACAATTTTGATTTCGATGAGGGGTACCCAGTAGATCTACAGGGTGACGACTGAAATTGATGTTAAAAGGTAAACTTGGAAGAATTTCACACCGGTTCCGTCCGGTGTGCTGACACCGCCTTTGGAAGCGTGAAGCGGAAGCAGGTGCCGTGCCCTTCGCCCTCAGAATCGACCCATATTCTGCCGTCATACAACTCTACAATCCTGAGTACCATGGTCAACCCCATCCCGACACCGCCGCTGTTGCGGTCCAACTGTTCAAAGATGCCGAATATTTTCTCATGGTAATGGGAAGCTATCCCGATGCCGTTATCGCTGACAAAGAATTCGACATCGTCCCCGTTTGATTCCGCCCCGATGCGAATGACCGGAGCTGGCTGGTTGCCTAGATACTTGAGAGCATTATCGATCAGGTTCTGCCATATCTGGAGCAGTCTCCTGCGATCTCCGGTCAGCATGATGTCCTGGTAACTGACCTGTACATTGACGCCGCAGGTGTTAATCTGGCCGGCTACAGCATCGAGTGCCTCTCCAAGAAGCGTACTGAATTCGATCTCAACGGAGGTCAGCGGAAGCCGTCCCAACCGGGACATATCAAGCAGTTCGTTCAGCAGTGCCTCCATCCGGTTGGAGGCGCTGGAGATGAATTCAAGGTCTTTACCGGTTTTGTCGGCATCACCTTCGGCAATGTCCTGCTCCAGAAAACCGAGGAATGTCTTCACCGTCACCAGCGGGCTGCGGAGATCGTGGGATACCGTGTAGATGAACTGCTCTATTTCATGGTTCTTTCTGATCAACTCATGTTCTGATTTTTTCCGGTCGGTTATATTGCGGATGAATACGCAGAAGCAATTCTTCTCCTCCAGATAGGAGGTGCTGATTTCTACATCCATTAATGTGCCGTTTTTGCATTTATGGACTGTCTCGAAAAGGACATACCCGGATTGCCTGAGGGCCTTCATTTTATTCTCAACAATGTCATACGACTCAAGGCCATCAAGGTCTGATATGTGCATTGAGAGCAGTTCGTCTCGACTGTAGCCGGACATTTCACAGTATGCATTGTTAACTTCGACCAGATGACCTTCTGTATCGGTCACCCAGAATCCGTCCTTGGTTGTGCGAAGGATCAGTTTGTACTCAAGTTCCCGCTGGATCCGCTCGGTAATGTCCCGTACGCCGACGATGATCAACGGAATGTCGTTGATCACTACGGAGCGCATGTTGTTTTCAACCCAGAAAAGCCGGCCGTTCCTGTCCTTGGCATGCCATGTAAACGACTGCGGAATTCCGCTTCTGGCCTTGGATACGTAGGCTATCGCCTCGTTATGGGTATAGGGCGGAATTCCAGAGCTGATCTCCTCTACCGAAAGATTGAGCGCTTCCGTGCGAGTAAAGGAGAAAATCTCGCACGCAGTCGAATTGACATCGAGAATCCTCCCGGTTTCGGCATCGTGGACGAATAGAGCCTCGCTGCTGCTGTCGAATATCGCCCGAAAGCGGGTCTCGCTTTCCTGAAGTTCTCTAGCAAAACGTTCGCGTTCTGTTATCTCCTCTTCCAGGATTGCTGCCTGTTCCTGAAGCGCCTCCTCGGCAGCCTGCTTCTCAGCCAGTTCCTGTTCTAGCTGCTCCGTCACCAGGTGCAGCTCTTCTATGGTTAAGGCGTGGGCATCGACCTCTTTCTTCAGGTCACTTGTTCTCCTGTTGACCTGGGACCGAAGGAGAAGGATGAATACCGCTGCAACCAGTATCGCTGCAAGGAAAAGGGCAAGAGACCAGTAGAGCCAGCCGGGGATGACAGTAACTGTTGCGGCATTGCCGTGCAGCCACTTGTTGCGTGCCTGATGATAGGGGGATGATACGTCGTTCTTCCAGCTTTTCAGGTAGGAATCGAGATTGGCAAGTACGTCCCGGTTTTTCCCTTTTGACACCGTGAAATAGAGTTCAAACGGGTTGAGAACAACCCCCGATGATTTGAGGTTTCTGTAATCCAGAATTTTGGCGGTGCCGAAAATGTTGTTGGCAACACCTCCATCAACCTGACCGGCAGAGACTGCACCCAAAACTTCGGCGAAGTTCGCGTATTCAACATACTGGCACGATATATTGAACTTGCTGATTTGACTTTTGAAATTTGCGGCGTTGAAGTCGCCCTTCATCAGGGCGATCTTTTTGCCGTTCAACTGCAGGATGTTGTCGATATCGGACTTGTTTTTGACATACAGCTCCGACCAAACCGTAAGGGACGGAACCTTGCCATAATCCATAAACGTTGCCCGCTCATCCGTAAAGGCAACACTGGTCAGGACGTCGACCTCGCCGGACTTTATCCGTTCCAGTCCTTCCGCCCAGCTGCCGAACAAATAGGAAATTTTCCAGTTTTCTTTTTGGGCGATGTGCTCCAGGAGATCGACGTAGAGGCCTTTGATGGTGCCGTCAGCGGCCTTGAATATGGCGGGATAATGATTGAACGCGGCTACGCGTATGATCTTGGGGGGCGAGGCGGCAGCCTGCGCCCCCCGGAAGCCGGCGAGGAAAAGGAAAAGCAGGATGATGAAGAGAATGCGCTTCACATCACACCCCACAACTAATTATTTCATCAAGATTTTTAATTCTATATCGGTGCCACAAAATTACACAACGGATATTTGACGTGGCCCGCATTTGTCCGACATTCACTACACATGTGGTTTGGGGGCCGGCTGCGTTATTCGGATGCAATCCGCCGCAATTTAGTCGCTGTCTGATGCGATTTGGCTATCTCCCGTACAAAGATATCTATTTAGTTCATGTGCTGAAGCCGCGTACACACTCTGTCTGTCATCATCGACCATCACTGATGCTGTCAGCGGCCATGTTCACCATGGTCATGGTCATGCTTCCGGTGATGTCTTCTATGTTTTTTAGTGTGCCTGCCGGTTTCCCTTTCCAGATAGACCCGGCGGTCCCTTTCGACATAGTAGGGACGGCCTGAGTCGATCATGATGCTGACTCCCGGTGGAGCCGGCAGATAGCCGTTAACGCTGACATTCACATTGGGAGCAGGCAGTCCGGGAAGACCGGGCGGTGCGGGGAATCCAGCTCCAGCTTCTTTAAGACTCGGTAATAGGATTGTCATAACCAGCAGGGTAAGAATTGATTTTTTAAGCATTACTTCTCCTTTTCTGTCGTGAGATTCTTCCGGCCGGAATGGTGCTGTTATCCGGAACTTGCTCTCCTTGGGGAATAAAAAAGCCGGGTTGCCGAAATATGGTGATATTTCGGCAACCCGGCTGTCTCAGTAAGACCCTGTGGGCTTTCCGCCCCACCCTCGCGGGTGGTTTAGTATTTTCGTGTACCGTTTATTTACGGGCCGATTATTATACCCTGCGGGTTAAAATGTCAATCCGCACATGTTACTGGACAGTCTGCACGGGGGTTCCCACTCGTCCGGTAAGCTGAAAGACTTTCCTGGCCAGTACGTCAGGATCAAATTTAGCTACAAAATCATTGGCCCCGGCCTGCTCGGCCTTTAACCGGTTGGAGGGGTTGCTCATTGAACTGTGCAGCAGTACCTTGAAATCTTTATATGCGGGATTGTCTTTAACGGTACGGGTAAAGGTGAAGCCGTCCATCCCCGGCATTTCAATATCAGAAATAATAAGGTCTATTGCCTTGTCCGGATGGGCCAGGTACTCAATTGCCGAGTGCGCAGATGAACATGCCGTTGAAGCGAAGCCGAGACGGTCAAGCACGGACTGCATCATTGCGAGAGCGGCCCGGGAATCATCAACAACAAGCACATGATACCCGTGGCCTTTTCCGGCATCGGATTCAATAAGGTCACGGCTCAAATTTGTATCTATGCCCACTACGTCTGCCAGTATGGACTCAATATCTAGCAGCATGATGGCTTCATTGTCGTCGGCATAGGCAATTGCAACCAGCGATGCCGAGTTGATCCCGTCCGGTTTGTGTATGTCCTGCCAGCTTCTGGTCAAGAGCGATTCCGGTGCATGTATAATGAATGCCGTCAGACGCTGGTTATATTCGCAGATGATGACATAGGCGAGTTCATCACGGAAATTCTTTGGCTCCAGTCCGACAGCCTCTGACAAATCAAGTGCGGCGATCGGCGATCCGCGGAAATCAAGAGCACCCTTTACAACCGGGTGCGAGCAGGGCATCCGGTCAATTGTGCGAGGGCACTCGAGAATTTCGATGATTTTGAATACATTAATACCGTACAGCTGATGGTCGGTCAGGCGAAAGGTAAGCATTTCTATCTGGTTGGAATGAGATAGCGCCGTGCGTTGTATAGCTTCTTCAAGTGATGACTTCAAGTTGCCCCCTCAATACGTAAGATTGTTTGTTGTCGTCGTTATGATTATGAGCCGGTATTCTGCGGCACAGCTTTTGGCAACGTGAAGTTGAAACAGCTGCCCAGGCGGTTGCCTTCGGATTCAACCCATATCCTGCCTCCATAGAGCTCAACTATACGCCGTACCATTGCCAGTCCCATTCCAAATCCACCGCTGTTCCGGTCCAGCTGTTCAAAGATGCCGAATACCCGGTCGTGGTTTTCGGGTGCGATCCCGATGCCGTTGTCACGGACGTAGAATACGGTCTCCACCTTATCGGTATGCATGCCTATTTTAATAGAAGGGTTGGCCTGATCACCGCTGTATTTTACGGCATTTTCAAGAAGATTCTGCCAGAGCTGCAGCAAACGGGAACGGTCGCCGGAGAGGGGCTGATCGATATCCTCCCGTTGAATGGTGACGTTTTTTATTGCGATCTGTCCCGCAACGGCCCCCAGTGCTTCTGTTACCAAATCGCGAAAATTAACGGTTTCCGGGGCATTTGAAATTCTGCCGATGCGAGAAATTTTCAGCAATTCGTCCAACAGTACGACCATCCTGTTTGCTGCTGCATCGATATACTCAAAATCCTCGATAACCCGCTCACTTTTTACTGACGACATATCCTGCTTCAGATAGCCGAGGAATGTCTTTACCGTGACCAGCGGACTGCGAAGATCGTGGGAAACAGCATAAAGGAATCTTTCAACCTCGATGTTTTTCCGGCTTAATTCGTCCTGTGCCTGTTTGCGCTCCGCGATCTCCTGAGCCAACTGCCGGTTTCGCTCCTCCAACTCCTTCGTTCGGTCAGCTACCCTGCCTTCAAGTTCCCGGTTTAATGTGCGAAGATCTTCTTCTGCCAGGTGTCGTAGCCGGTTTTCTTCAGATAACTGATGGCAGGTATCCTTGAGGCGGGTGTGATTGTTGATCTCATTACTCAGCATCAGTGCCGCATAGGAGAAAAACGCCGGCAGATGATCCCGCATCTCCTGGGAACCAAGGTGCATATTCTCCATTTTGAGGACGCCGATTGTCTGGGAATAGACCTTGAGGGGGATGACCCAGGTAACTGCATTGTCAAAGACGCTGTCCTGCATGAGCGTCTCATCATAGTCCTGCTCTGTTTCAAGGAACTCGCCCCGATCGAAAACATGCTGGACAAAAGGATCTTCTATGATGGTGTGATGTCGGGTTGTGCCGAAGACATCGGTGGAGATGATGTCACCGTCAACAACGTAGTACACGATAATGTTTGTGCCGCCCAGTACGTCCAGGACACCCTCCAGAAGCTGACGGATGGTCCCTTCCAGCCCGGGTGTCGCATTGAGGCGTGACATGAGGGTGTTGATAAGCAGCAGATAGGACTTCTGGGCTGAAAGTTTCCTGATTCGTTCATGCAGCCTCTCAAGTTCTGCGGCAGCTATGACCACGTTCTTATCTGTCATATCCCAAATCCTGCGCGCACCAGTTCATTCAAGAGCAGTTTCTCCAGGTTATCAAGCGCGACGTGCCGATGACGAAGCGGGAGACCTATCGTCTCTGCTGCGGCCTCGGCCTTTTTCCGGAAATCTGATGAGCAGGGGGTCTGAAGTGCCAGCAGGTACCGACGGTCTGACCGGAATATCTCCCGCGCGACCGGGCCGGTACCGAAGGTCCTTTCAAGCATCTCCTCCCACTGCATGGCCCACTCCTCCAGCAGAAAGTACGCTCCTTCCGCCAGTTCCCTAGTGAACTCCTCATGGCCGAGCAGCATCTCGACACAGTTCTGGCAAGGGACGCGAATCCCCCCCGCCCGTTCGATAATCCGGTCGATTCCGGGATGACAGGTCCCATAGACGACAATGGCCCGGCGGTCCGGAAAGCGCGACAATACTGCGACAAGGCTCTTTTCAAGGAGATCATAATCGAAATGCAGCTTCGAAGGGAGCAAGTGGCAATCGATGGCCCAGGAGTTCCGGCGGATCAGGTGCTGGATCTCATGACCCAGGATGCCGCAGGATATGAGGAGCGGGATGGCTTTCATGACGCGATGGTCCCGAATTCCCTGACGGCATCAATCATTGCCCTGATGTTGTCTTCCGGTATGGCAAGGGGCATGACCAGGGTTCCGAAAAAGAATCTTCCTCCCGGCATCCCGGCAGAAAGCATTGCCCGCACTTCTTCCCGAATCTGACGGGGCGACATGCCGATCAGCGGTATGTCATTGATGACGCCGCCGCAGAGGGCGCGCCCGTTGATAATCCGCTTCCCTTCAGCGATGTCATCCAGCGGGCTCAGGTAGAATGCGCCAATGCCGGTTTCGGCGATTACCCGATCGATAACCGGGTTCATGCGTGCGCCGCCGCAGTAGTAGACCACGCCGGCCGTGCCCCCTTCGGCAAGATCACGCCGCATCCAGGGGATCGACAGGTTTTCAAAAAAGGCGGGCGGGATGAAATCGGGTGAACCGAACGGGTTTGAGTAGACCAGGATATCGGCACCCTCAGCGCGGTAGGCTGCTATCTGGCGACGGAAGAACAGGGAGCATTTCTCAAGCAGTTCGTCACGCACCTCTGCCGGGCCGGTGAAGAGGAGTTCCAGCCACTTCTCCATCCCCATGAGAATTGCGGGTAATGTCATTGATGCGGTGAGATAGGCGCAGACAGGGTAACGGCCGCCCGCTTCGCGGCGCAGGGTGCGCAGGCAGGTGCGGATCTCCGCAAATGCGGGATGCGCTGCTATATCGTCAGGAACCTGCAGGTTACGGATATCGTCGTAGGAAGTAATGACCATCTGTCCGACATTGGGGGGGCCGTCGTCAGCGAAAACAATATGGCGGCAGCCAAGCAGTTCGGCTTCTTTGCCCACGTAAAACAGGCTCCAGAGGTTGTCATAGCCGAACCGTTCCCGCATTTTCAGCTGGGCTTCGGCAACATGGGCACCGTTTGCAAAATACTCCTTCGGGCTTATCCCCAGTTCCCGTGCCCCCTGGTCGATGAGATTGCAGAAGAGGGGGATGCCGTCGGCAGTACCGCCGGCCGCGACGGTGGCCAGCCGTTCCATAGGTGTCATGGCGGCACCTCGCTCATCAGGCGTTTCACAACCGATCCGGCCTCCAGAGCGTTTTCAGCCCAGGCATCGGCCTCAACATCCCGGAACAGCTCATGGTCATAACGATAAGGTGCCCCCCCTACGATG
Source organism: uncultured Geobacter sp. (assembly GCA_964609805.1). Taxonomy (GTDB): domain Bacteria; phylum Desulfobacterota; class Desulfuromonadia; order Geobacterales; family Pseudopelobacteraceae; genus CAIPTY01. Next base: position 21,368 of record CAZSTJ010000019.1, read on the forward strand.
ATCTTGATCCGGTTTTCCAGACCCCGCTCACGAAGGATGCGTCTGACACCTCTGCTGCCGTTTTCCCCCCGTGCCGTATGCACCATCATGGAAGAGATGCCGATGACGGAGGCATCGCGTGCCAACGCCTCATCGACAAAACGTTGGGCATCAACATTAAGACCGAGGTCGGTTACATCAATCATGAGTGCCTTGAGACAGCCGGAAACAATGCGTTTGCCGAGACCGTGAAAATCGCCGCTTGATGTGCCAATGACCATGCGACCGACAAATGCGGGAGGCTCTGCAAAACGTGACATCATTTCATCGGTCACCTCTGCGGCGATCTGGGACGCCATGAAGTGCTGTGCCAGACTGATCCCCTGTGGCCCCTTCAGGTTCGGGATCATACTTTCAATCGCCGGCACCACAATGCCGAATACGACCTGTTCCGGGGTAACCCCGGCAGCAAGCGCCTCCCGGATAACCTGCAGGGCCTGGTTGCGATCCGTATCCAGAACCGCTTCGTTATACTGGCGAATGAACTCTTCCATTGTTTCTCCAGTCAACATGCTGCCGGATGGTGCAAAAGACGCTAAGGCAAAACCTGAAACGTGATGCCGGGTGCTATCGATCAGGAGTGCTGATGGTATGCAAGTATATCGGATAACTGCCCGGTTTGTTGCTGCGCGGGAATTTTTTTCTAAGGTTAATCCACATCATCCGGTTGTAAGTAACGGGCAGAAGAAACCAAAATGATGATTTAATTAATTAATATAAATAAATCGGTGTGTCTGTCGGGAAAGTACTACAGGAAGGGGTTGAATAATAAGGGCCGGATCTGTCAGGCACTGTGAGATACGCGACAGTTCCGGCCTCTGAAAAGAAGGGTCTTGTTTTTGTTACTTCTTGTCCGTTGCTGGTTGTATCGGGACAGCGGTGCTCCCCTGCGGAATGATCGTGAATGGCTGCGGGCTCTGCGCCGGAAGTGCGGTGGGCCTGGATGCCGGAGCGAGAAAGTTGGGAATGGGCGGTTTTATCCCGGCAACATAGTCATACCCGGGGATCACCGGGAAGGGGATGGAGGCCGGCGGACCCGCCGGGGGGATGATCTGGAACGGCTGCGGAGGTTGTCCGGGCCCCGGTGCCACCTTGACGCTCTTCAGCAGTTCCTGATACTGCTTCGTGGCCTGTTCATTCTTCTTTTTCCACTCTCGGTATTCGGCCAGGGTCGTTGCAGCATTCTGGTTGCCGGTCTTGACCGCCTTGTTGAGGAGTGCCTCGGCCTTCTTCTCGTCCCGGGGCACATCCTTGCCGATCAGGTGCAGCCGGGCCAGCACCACGTCCGCCTGGGAGTCGTTCCGCTTTGAGGCGAACTGCAGCAGGGAGAGTGCCTTCTTCACGTCCTTTTTAACCCCTTTACCGTCCAGGTAGAGAAGGGCCAGGTTGGTGCCGGCCGGGCCGATACCGGCATCCACGGCGGTCTGGTATAGCTTTGCAGCTTCCTTCAATTCAGCCGGGGCGGCCCCCTTTTTTGTCTGGAGTGCTATCGCCCGGTTGAACTCCTCGGCACCTTTGGGCGTCTGCTGCCGCTGCGGGGCGCGGAGCTGGCCAGCCTCATTGTACTGGCGCAGGATCTGTTTAAATTCTTCCGGTGTGGGGGGGCGGTTTTCCGCTGCGCCGGCAACGGCGTACGTGACGAATAGTGACAGGGCGGTCAGGGCAAGGACGGTGGTTTTACGATGCATTGAGTGTCTCCGTGGGGCCGTTCGGCGGCCGGATATGCGTTTGTGTCCCAATAATAGGAATTCGGGTGATAATTTCAAGGGGGATCTGTCGCGGCATCCTGTCCCGGCACCTTCCAGGGTTGTTTTTATCGTCTGTTTGTGGCAGTCTGGCTCCTTCATTAATCGTAAGAGGTACCCACGATGAACGACGTGATCAAGCAACAGATCAGAGACCTTCTCAAACAGCACAATGCCGTGCTGCTGGCCCATAATTACATGCGCGACGAGGTGCAGGAGATCGCCGATATCACCGGCGATTCACTCGGTCTTTCCATGGAGGCCGCCAAGACCGCGGCTGACGTGATCGTCTTCTGCGGCGTGCACTTTATGGCCGAATCGGCCGCCATTCTCTCTCCGCAGAAAAAGGTGCTGCTCCCCCGTCCGGATGCCGGCTGCCCCATGGCCGACATGGTCACGGCAGAGGATCTCCGGGCGCTCAAAGCCCAATACCCGGGCGTGCCGGTGGTGACCTATGTCAACTCCTCGGCCGACGTCAAGGCCGAGTCCGATATTTGCTGCACCTCGGCCAACGCCATCAAGGTGGTCCGGTCACTATCGGAAAAGGAGCTGATCTTCGTTCCCGATCGTAATCTGGGGCGCTGGGTGTCAAAATTCGTCCCGGAGAAAGAATTCATCTTCTGGGAGGGCTTCTGCCCGACTCACGAGCGGATGACGGTGGCGGCGGTACAGCAGAAGAAGGCCGAGCACCCCGACGCCCTCTTTATCTGCCACCCTGAGAGCGCACCGGAGGTCACGGCCCTGGCCGATCACGCCTGCTCCACCAGCGGTATGTATGACTACTGTCGCACCAGCCCGGCCAGGAAGTTCATCATCGGCACCGAGGCCGGCATCCTCTACAAACTGCGGCAGGAAAACCCGGACAAGGAGTTTATCCTTGCCTCGCCGGCCCTCTTCTGCCCCAACATGAAACTGACCTCCCTGGAAGATGTGCTGATC
>CAZSTJ010000020.1:0-23605 GCA_964609805.1 uncultured Geobacter sp.
GCAACGACTCACTCTCCCTCTGGGACGAGATGCGCTTTGCCCTTGATCACTACGCCGGCGAGCTCTCCCCTGCCGACCTGCTGCGCATGGCCACCATCGGCGGCGCCGCCGCCCTCGGCCTCTCCGGGCGAATCGGTTCCCTGGAACCGGGCAAACGGGCCGACTTCCAGATTATCCGCCATGGCGGCCTTGAAGAGAAAGGACTCCTGGAGCGGATTATCGGCCAGGGGAGAATCGCCGACGTCTGCATCGGCGGAAAATTCGGGAGTGAGCTGCCGGCCTGATGAACACCCTCGAAAACGCCATCATCCGCCTGCTGCGCGGCAAACCGTTCTACGGCCATTTCCTGCTCAATCTGCGCCGGGCCGAAAGCACCGCCTCCCCCCACCCCGCCGGCGTCACCGTCCGTGACGGTGTGGCCACCCTCAGCATCAATCCACCCCGTTTTGAAGAGTACCTGCCAGCCGAACAGGAGGCGCTGCTGGAGCATCTGGTCAAGCACCTGCTGCACCTGCACCCCCTGCGGCGCAAAGGGCGGAACGCCCACGACTGGGATATCTGCTGCGATCTGGCCATCAACGGCACCATCGAGGGGTTGCCCGCTGATGCACTCCTTCCTGAGCAGTACGGCATGGACGACGGACTGGCTGCCGAGGAATACTACGACCGGCTGGTCCCTCCCTTCGATGCCGGCAACCTGGAGGGGGAAGGATACGGCGACGGCATGCAGGACCAGCGGGGGGGAGCCGGAGAAGGTCAGCAGACGGACATCCGCGATGCCGCCACCCTGGATGACCACGAGATCTGGAGCGATGCCGACAGCACCCCTCTGATGCTGGCTGAGGAGATGCTGCGCAGCATCACCCGGGACAGCCTGCGCGGCAGTGACGGCGAGGTACCGGCTGATGTGCGGGGGATGGTGGACGGGCTGCTGCGCCCCTCCCCCATCCCCTGGCGCCAGATCCTGCGGCAGTTTGTGGCCACCGCCGGCAGGATCGGCAAGACCACCACCTGGCTGCGGGAGCACAAGCGCTTCTCCCACGACACCCCCGGCACCCGCAAGCGTCGCCGCCTCAATCTGCTGGTGGGGGTGGACGTCAGCGACTCCACCAACATCGTCGAGCTGCGTGAAACCTTCGCCCGGGAGCTGCTGCAGATCGCCCGGGGTCGCGACGCCCATATCACCGTGCTCTACGCCAACAGCCGCATCCAGGGGGTCGAGGCCTTCAACAGTTCCTCCTGCGTACCGGAGCGCCACGACGGCGGCGGTTTCACCGACCTGCGCCCGGTCTTCGACTATGCCCGCACCATGCATCCCCAGCCGGCGGCGGTGATCTACCTGACCGACGGCATCGGCCCTGCCCCGGAGGAGATGGAATTCCCCACCCTGTGGGTACTGACCGCCGATGGTGAGAAGCCGGTGCCATGGGGAGTTGAACTGCGGCTGGCGGGGGGAAAATAGAACATGCTGCGCTCTCACAAAGGCACAAAGGACACAAGAAAAGACCAAAACGTCTTTTTCTTTTCTCCGTGGGCTCTGTACCTCTGTGATAGCCGCCTTTGATGTAAATCTTTGTGTCTTTGTGTGCTTCGTGAGATAACGCTTTCAGAGGTGTATATGACGAACAACTACAAACCGATGACCGCCGAATCGGTCGGCGAATTGCTGAAAGAGGCCGGCGCCGAGGTGATGGTCCGCTCCGGCCGGACCGAGAACTACAGCGCCCCGCGGGAATTCTCCTTCGAGGTGCGGGCCACCTTCCCCAATGGTCTGGGCATGCAGGTGGTGGCACGACAGTTCAACTACCGCGACCCGTGGGAGGCCACCGGCCGGGTCAACGACATGGTGGACGTCTCATTGCTGCGGGACGGGGCCTTTTCGCCGCTCCCCAAGGGGTTTGACTATTTCCAGGGGATCGACGAGGAGTGCGGATTGGATGAGGAGCGGCTGAAAGAGGTGATCAGGATCGTCGCCGGCATCAACCCCAAGCTGTTCCTGTTGCAGGAGATGACCGGAGATTTGTAACGACGTTAGCAGTAAGCATAAGGCCGCAGGCCGAAAATCCCAAGGGAGGTTACTATGAAGAAACTTATGATGGGACTTGGAGCAATTGCATGTATGTGGAGCGTTCAGATCGAAGCGGCCGAAGTCACCTGGCAGAAGGATGTCAAGCCTATATTCGACAGACACTGTGCAGGATGCCACGGCGCCGGTTCTCCTAACTTCGAAGAATTCAACAAAGAGATGAAAAAATGGACGGACAAAGGTACCGGAATGAAGATGGAAAGCTATGGCGCCATGATCAGCTTTGTGGGCTGGCCGGAAACCGGAGCGCTCATGCGGCGTCTTGATGACGGCAGCAACAGGACTGACAAAAAGCCAGGGAACATGTATGAAAACCTTGGAGACACACCGGCAGAGCGTAAAGCGAACCTGGAGACATTCAAGGCCTGGGTAGGAAACTGGAACCTGAAGCGATGGAAGGATGTTACCAAGGACGAGTTGAATTCACTTAAAATAAAGTACTGATCAAAACTGCGTCGCCTCCGCTTCCCGGGAGCGGAATCCTGCAGGCCCGGAATGGTTTCTTACCGACAAAAGCACCCGCCAAAATATCCGGCGGGTGCTCTCAACACTGTTTCTGCTGTTTCTCGTCCCTTCACACCCTCATCTCCCTGAATCGCCGCACCGCCTCCGGAATCGTCTCCTGCCGGATATTGCCGAAGGCCAGCCGCAGATACCCCTCCAGCCCCGGCCCGAAGACCTCACCCGGCAGACAGAGGATTCCAGCCTCGTCCACCAGCCGCTTGGCGGCCTGACGCCCGGTCAACCCGGCCCACGGGTGGCGCACCCAGCCGAAGAAGGCACCACTGGCTGCCAGTTGGAACGGATTCCCCGGCCTCAGGAACTCCTCCCGGAACAGGTCGTGGCGACGGGCCATGGTCACCCGGTTGGCGGCCACCCAAGCGTCCAGATAGTCCAGGCCGAAGCGGACCGCATGCTGGGTGATGCGGGGCTGGCAGACCACCATGGTATCCTGGGCCTTGAGAGCGTGGTGGATGAAACGGGGCGAGGCGGCCAGCAGACCGGCGCGGTAGCCGGTGAGGGCAAAGGTCTTGCCGAAGGAGGCGATCTGGATCAGGTGTTCACCCCAGGCAGGGCTGGTAAACAGGTCGTGGGGCCGGGTGCCGCCGGGGATGAACTCGTTGTAGGTCTCATCCAGGATCAGGGCGATCCCCCGGCTGCGGGCCAATTCGTACAGTTCTGCCAGGACAGCCGGCGGGGTGATGGCCCCGGTGGGATTGCTGGGGGAGACCAGCAGGATGGCGCGGGTCCGCTCCGTCAGCAGCCCCGCGATGACCTGCGGGTCCGGTATCCCCTCCAACTCTTCGTCGAAAGGGGCATAGACCCCGCGCAGGCCGAGCATATCCAGCACCATGGCATGGTCGAAGTAGTAGGGGCACTGCACCACCACCTCGTCACCGGCCCGGCAGAGGGTCACCATGGCCAGCCAGAAGGCCTGGCTGGCGCCGACCGTCAGGCAGAGGCTGGACGGCTCAATGACCGCACCGTATTTGCGGCGGTAGTAGCGGCAGACGGCCTCCAGCACCTCCGGCAGCCCCTCATCGGGGGAGTACTTGGAGAGGAGCGGATCATCCAGCAGCGTCGCCAGATGGGCGGTCAACTCCGGAGCAGGGGCATAATCCGGCACCGCCTGGCAGAGGTCTATCAGATCTAACCCGATATCGGGACGGGTCGCCACCCACCCTTTGACCTCTGAGATGGGAGGGAAATGGACTGCACGGATATGTTCGTTGATGGTGTAGCGCATTGGGGCCCCCAAACATTATCCACTAAGGACGCGAACAAACTTAAAAGCCTGAACCACGGAGGACACAGAGGCTCACGGAGGAAAAGCGAGTATCCTGTTTGTTACCGTCACATCCAGGAAATTCTTCGACACTCGCAACAAGTAAACATCTCGTAATTGATTTCGATCTTCCCCACGTTTGAGCTTCTCGATTTTCCTCTGTGTACCTCTGAGTCCTCTGTGGTGAGTGATTTTTTCTTTAGAATTCCTTGGCTGGATAAAGGACGTTAGGTCGTTTGCCCATTCGATGAATATTCATTCCAGAGGATCCACCCTCCCCAGGCGACCGACCCCAGCATGATGATGACGCCGACCCCGAGGGCACACCGCGCCAGGGCATGGTCGTACTGCATCATACCCAACCGGCTCAGGATTCCCTCCCAGTCGTGGTAATCCTCCACCTCGCTGCCGGTGACGCCGCCGAGCAGCAGCAGCTGCCCGGCCCGGGCATCGTCGATGTAGGGGGCCAGGTCCAGCAGACTCTCCCCCAGCCACCATAGGCCCACTGACGACGAATAGAGCTGACGCTGGTAGATGAAGGTACCTGCAACCACCGCCGGAACAATCAGCTGCATGAGGCTGCCTCCCAGGATCTGCAGGAAGCGGCCGAAGGGGGTGAATAAGATGTGCCCCGCCTCGTGGAACGGCAGGTTGACCAGATGCAGGTACGACTCGCCGGCGGCGTTGCTCGCGATGGGAGGGATCGCCAACCGCAGGCCGTAGATCGCCAGGGCCAGCAGAAAGAACGCCTTGATGGCGATCAGCGGCGTATTGCGTTCCGTCGGGACCGGAATCGACGGAAACGGGGCTGTACCGCGGATACCGCCGGCACCCCCTTTCCTGATGCTGCTTGTGTCGTCGGGAATTTTGCCCGTCGATACTGCACCGTGGATGCGGGCAAAGATAACGCCGCAGCGACCGCAGTTCTCATCTCCCGGCACACGGGGATGGCCGCACTTGGGACAGGTATCACTCACGGATAGACCCTCGCCAGAAATTCAGCCACACAGACCGGTTTGTCACCCCCGTCACGCTCCACGGTCAGCAGATAGCGGAACTGGACCCCCTCGCCCACCTTCTCCACCCCCTGCACGACGGTACGGGCCCGGAGCCGCGAGCCGACCGGCACCGGGGCCGGGAAACGCACCTTGTCCAGCCCGTAGTTGAGGCGCAACCGCATGCCGGGATAGTTCCGCTCGAATGAACCGGGGGCGTTGCTCTCCGTCAGGTACGGCAGGAGCGACAGGGTCAGGTAACCGTGAGCGATGGTGGAGCCGTAGGGCGATTCAACTGCGGCCCGCTGCGGATCGGTATGGATCCACTGCAGATCGCCGGTGGCGGCGGCAAAGGCGTCGATACGCCCCTGGTCGATCTCCAGCCAGGGCCCGCAATGGATCTCGGTTCCGATCTTCGGTTGGTACAGTGCAATGAGTTCGTCGGCAGCGGACATAGTACCCCTCCCCTCTCTCAGGTTGTTCAAAAACGGGTAGATCGTCGCCCCCGCAGAAAGCGCCGCGGAGGCGTAGCAGCGCTACGCCGTACAAGACGGCTTGCGAGGACGGCGGCGAGATGCCTGTTTTTCAACAACCTCCCGCAATGAAAAAATGATTGCCAACCCTTCGGTGCTATGGTATCGCAGATTTTCGCTGCAACAACAAGGGGGAGAATCGATGACGCTGCATGAGAATCTGAAATCGCTCGGCTCGGGCGCCACAACCTACCGATACGACCAGCCGGACGCCGCCCTGCTGGAATCGTTTCCCAGCCCGTTTGCCAAACCGGAGCTGAACCCGGCCGGCGCGGTCGGCACCCTGCACATCGAGTGTCCCGAGTTCACCAGCCTCTGCCCCCTGACCGGCCAGCCTGATTTCGCCAAGATCGTCATCGACTACCAGCCGGACCAGCTCTGCGTCGAGAGCAAAAGCCTCAAGCTCTACCTGGGGTCATTCCGCATGCACGGCGAGTTCCACGAATCCTGCGTCAACCGGATCTGCAACGACCTGGTGGCCCTGCTGGCACCGGTCTGGATCACGGTGCGGGGCGAGTTCACCCCCCGTGGCGGCATCCCCTTCTGGCCCACGGCGGAATACCGGAAGAAATCATAGACATATCTGCCACAGAGATCACAGAGGACACAGAGCTGTCTCAGCGCCAACACGCCTTCAGATCAATACATTCAAATTTTTCAACCCCTTGTATAATTTTATCGTCTGTTATAAATTTTCCCTCTGTGTTCTCTGTGGCTGAATTCATCATTGCCTTCAAGGAGTTTTCATGTTTACCACTTCCGATTTCAAAAAAGGTCTCGTCATCCAGCTGGATGGCGCCCCCTGCCTGATTGTTGACGTCACCGTCAGTTCCCCGACCGCCCGTGGCGCCAACACCATGGTCAGGACCAAGTACCGTAACCTGATCACCTCCCAGGTGCTGGAGCGGACCTTCCGTTCCGGCGACAAGGTGGACGAGGCTGATTTCGAGCGCCACAAGGGGCAGTTTCTCTATGCGGACGGTACCGGCGGCATCTTCATGGATCTGGAAAACTACGAGCAGTACGAGATGGCCGAGGGGGACTTCGAAGCGGTATCCCCCTATCTCCTGGAAGGGACCGAGGTCATCCTGGGGATCTTCGAGGGACGCATGGTCAACGTGGAACTGCCGATGACGGTGGAACTGACCGTGGCCGAAACCGCACCGGCCATGAAAAACGCCACGGCAACCGCCGAGACCAAGGACGCCATCCTGGAGACCGGGTTGAAGATCAAGGTCCCGCCGTATCTGGAGCCGGGTGAGAAGGTCAAGGTCGATACCCGCGAGGCACGCTTCATCTCCCGGGCATAACTCCATCCACGCCCCCGCCGCGGGGTGAGCATCGGCGCGAAACGCAGAAATACAGCAATGACTCCACACAGCGATTACAGCAGATACCTTACCCCCCGGCAGCGGGTCTTCCTGATCAATGTCTCAGAGGGGCGCGACCAGGAAAATTTCGAGTCTCTCAGCGGTGTCATCATCAGCTGTGACCGGGACTCGGTGACCGTGCAGATCCCCTATGTCACCGATCTGCCCTGCCCCGAAAAGGGAGGGAAGCCGGTTACCTACAAGATCACCACCGAGGCCATGGCCAGCGGCATCCAGGTCATGGCCGATCTGGTGAAGATCGCGGAGAACAACATCTTCCACCTCCGGCTGCGAGGGACCTTGGAGATGTACCAACGCCGCGCCACCCCCCGCGCAGATACCACCCTCAAGATTTTCCAGATTCGCCGGGACGCCACCCTTGCCGTGTATCGCAAGGAGTTCAAGCGGGTCATGGAGGGGATGAAGACCCTCGGGGTGCGGCCGAAGCTGGCGCTCAAGGAAACCGGCGTCAACCTGAGCACGGGTGGGCTCCGCATCCTGGTGGACCCGCAGGAGACCGTATTCCCCCTGGCCATGTTTTTTCTCGATCTTGATGCCAGCCAGCCGCTGGTCTGTGCCGTGGCCGAACTGGTCTGGATGCAGCGCAAGGACGATCTGCAGGCGTGCGGCTACCGCTTCATGCAGATCAGCAAGGCGGACCAGGAACGGATCAGCAAGTTCGTTCTCAATCTCCGTTCGGAACAGGGGCTCCCGATCCCTGCCGCCAGACCTCATTGGGAGCTTCTGGACCGAATGAGCATTGAACCGGAGAAATAAACGTAACACATCCTGCACCTCGCACTCCCCGCCCCGATCGCTGTTCGCTCCATCCGATGCGGCAAACCTGTTGAAATTGATTGACATCCGCTCAGTTTCGATTAAAATGACCCTTCCTCTACGGGCCTATAGCTCAGTTGGCTAGAGCCACCGGCTCATAACCGGTTGGTCCCAGGTTCGAGTCCTGGTGGGCCCACCAATAAAACTTAAGGAAGTCGCGCCGGATGACGGCAATACAGAGAGCGGGGCAACCCGCATCATTTTTTCTTGGAGAGTGCACACCAAAAGGTTGCACTCTTTTTGTTTGTACCGGATGAAAAACGCAAAAGTCTCGGACATACTTGGAATCATTAACAAAATATCCCCCGCCCGTCTGGCGGAATCGTGGGATAACCCCGGTCTGCAGGTGGGGGACCTCGCGGCACACGTCTTCCGCATCATGGTTGCGCTGGACCCGACTCCGGTCGTTATCGAATCCGCCCTGCAGTCCGACTGCCAGCTGCTGGTCACCCATCATCCGCTGATCTTCAAGCCCCTGAAATCCGTGTCGACCGCCACCCCCCAGGGAAAGGCGCTCTTTGCCTCCATCCGCGGCGGGCTAGGAATCATCAGCATGCACACCAATTACGATATCGCCGACGGAGGGCTCAACGACCTGCTGGCCGAACGACTGGGGCTCGCCACCGCCGCACCGCTGCAGATAACCTCCGGACAGGAGTTGATCAAGCTGGTGGTCTTTGTACCCGAGGGGCATCTGGAAGCGCTGAGAACGTCCCTGTTTCCCCATGCGGAATCCCTGGGCGCCTACCGGGACTGTTCCTTTGCCGCACCGGGAGAAGGGACCTTTACCCCCCAGGATGGCGCCACACCGTACATCGGCACATCCGGCGTACGGGAACAGGTCGCCGAGTATCGCCTGGAGCTGCTGCTAGACCGGTCGCGGCTTCCCCAGGCCCTCAAGGCGCTGACGGCCGCCCACCCCTACGAAGAACCGGCCTTCGACGTCTATCCCCTGCACAACGCAGGGAAACAGCTCGGACTGGGGCGCATCGGCACATTACCCGAAGCGGTTTCCCTGGCCGACTACTCCGCCAGGGTTGCAACATCGCTCCAGGCGCCCGGCACCCGTTTTGTCGGCAACCCCGAGGCAACTATCAGCAAGGTAGCCCTCTGCAGCGGCAGCGGGGCATCGGTCCTGCGGGCTGCAGTCAGGGCCGGCGCCGACGTCCTGGTCACCGGTGACGTCAAGTACCACGAAGCCCGTGATGCCGAGGACCTGGGAATTGCCCTGATCGACGCCGGTCACTTTGCCACCGAGATCATCATGGCCGAAGGGGTACGGCAGCAACTGGAGCAACACCTAGCCGCGGCCGGATTCGATACCTGCCAGGTAATCGCCTGCCAGGTCGAGGATGAACCGTTTCGATATATTCAACAGTGAACAAGGACAGGCAACTACCATAGAAGTGAAGGAGATTGGAATTGAAGAAACGACTAGAACTGCTTGAACAGTTGCAGGAGATTGATCTGTTGGTGGACGTGATGAAGTCATCCCAGAATTCACTCCAGGATGAGATGAACGACATTGCCAAATCACTTGATGATGCCCGCGAAGGGTTGGCTGCGCTCAACACCCGGGTTGCGGAACTGGTGAAGGAAAAAGAGACGCTGGAAGCATGCAACGTCACCGAGCAGGAAAACATCAAGCGCTCCGAAACGAACATGAAGGAGATCAAGACCAACAAGGAATACCAGGCGGTTGGACGCGAGATTGCCGCGGCCCGCAAGCAGGTGGCCGAGCTGGAGGAGCAGATTCTGCAGAAGATCACGCTGATCGATGAACTGAACGGCGAGATCGCCACTGCCGCCGCTTCACTGGAAGAACAGGAGCAGAACTGTGAACAGCGTCGCAGCGAGAAGCAGGTCGAGATTGACAAGGTGCAGCAGGATATCGACACTGACGACGCAAAACGCGAAGCCATCCGCAAGGAGCTCCCCTCCAACCTGCTCAAGCGTTATGACACCCTGCGCCAGCAGCGCCGCGGCCAGGCACTGGCGATCGCCCGCGAAGGCTTCTGCCAGGGGTGCAACATGCATCTCCCCCCCCAGCTGTACAACAGCCTCTTCAAGGCAGATGATATCCTCACCTGCCCCCACTGCCAGCGGGTGCTGATCCTGAAGCTGCAGGCGGCATAGGTATAACGAGACGTCATTTATCGAGACCGCAACAGGAACGAAGATTTTTTCGGTCTGGCAAGGCTGTCGAGAGAGTGTGCGGAGGCGTGGCAGCGCCACGTCGCACAATTTCATTTATGAAATTGGACCGCGAAGGCGCCCCGCAGGGGACGGCCACTGGCCGGGTCACAAACACTATCGAAGACTTACGCAGCCAGAGCGGAAAAAGATCGTTCCCCCAGGATTGGCTGAAGCAGGACAGGTGGCCGCGCTACGTGCGAGGAAAGTCCGGGCTCCACAGGGTATGACGCTGGATAACGTCCAGCGGGGGTGACCCCAGGGAACAGTGCCACAGAGAGAAGTCCGCCTGCTCAGGCAGGTAAGGGTGAAAGGGTGAGGTAAGAGCTCACCGGGTCCGCCGGTGACGGCGGATGCCAGGTAAACCCCGTCAGGAGCAAGGCCAAATAGGGAGGCGTTAAGGGCGACCCGCCCGTGCCTCCGGGTTGGCTGCTCGAGGCTGCCGGTAACGGCAGTCCCAGATGAATGGCCACCACCTCGGGAGGGGTAACCCGCCCGGGGAACAGAACCCGGCTTACGGCCTGCTTCAGCCATATTTTTTCAGGAACACCATGTCGAACGATCAGCGAAACTGGGAACAGGCCGTTGCCGCCGCAGCTGCAACGTATGGCAGCCTGTCCCCCGAGAGTCGGGAGGAACTGCGGCGCCTCATAACACATATCATGGGGCTGAAGGAACGCCTGGTGCAGATGGTTACCGCCGCCGGCAGTTCCACAGTCTGCCGCTCCTGCGGCGGTGAATGCTGCCTCTTGGGCAAATACCATGTCAGCGTACTGGATATCCTGGCGTACCAGCTCAGCGGCACGCCACCGGTAATACCCGACTTCACCGGCCACCCCGCCTGCCCCTACTCCGGCAGTCATGGCTGCCTGATGCCGCCCGGGTACCGGCCGCTCACCTGTGTAGTATTCAACTGCCAACCGGTGGAGGACCTCCTGGACCCAACGGCGTTGAAAACCTTTTCAGAACTCGAGGCGGCGTTACGGGCCACCGTCAGCTCCGCCTGCCGGCTGTGCGCTGCCAGGCTCGACCGGCCGCTGCTGCTCAGCCTTCACTGACCCGCTCCCGTTTCTACGGAGTGAATGACAACGTACCACCTCAAGGACTACTTATGGCCGCCATCAACGATATCGTACTGATACATGTGGACGACAAACCGGGCTTCTATGCCCGCATCGACGACATAACCCCTGACGTAAAACCGGGCTGGTGGCAGGTGCGCCTGCTGATCCTCACCTTCCCGCTGCAGGTGTTCACCTGGATCCTGGACGAATACCAGCTGGAATACGCCCCCTTTACCATGGGAGGCACCCCCATCCGCCTGGAACCGGTGATCTCGCCGCTGGATGAAGACCAAGCGGACGAACCGGTGCCACCGGTACAGAAACAGAAAACACCGGCATCCGGCAGTTCCAAGGTGGTCTCCCTGGCAGACCGGCGAAAGAAATAGATCCCTTCCACCAGAACATCCAAAGCCCCTCGTGGAAACACGCGGGGCTTTTACATCGGGGCATCACCCGTAATCCCATTCCCTGCCACGAACATCAAACCGTCACCGACAGATCCGCGACATAGGGTATTTACCCGCCGCAATGCGGGAAAGCCCCATACCTATTGCTTCACCACCTTGATAAGAGTATAAGTTAATACACATTAGCATCTCTCAGGCAACACGCCCCAGTGACTCAATCTGTTATTCAGGAAAGTGATCTCTTGACGACCTCTTCAGTACAACCGGCCGGACTTGACGGGCTGTTAGCCGCCGACTCCCTGCTGCGGAACCTGATGGACAATCTGCCCCAGCATGTCATGCTGCTGAACCCTGAACGGCAGATCATCTATCTCAATGCATCTCTCAGGGAATTTGCCCGGGAAAACGGCTCGCAGGTCACAGCCGGTATGCACCCCGGCGAACTGCTCTCCTGTGATCATTCCCTGGCCGCCGAAAACGGCTGTGGGACGGCGCTCACCTGTCGAACCTGCGGTGCTCTCTCTTCCATCCTTGCCGCCCTGGAGGGCACATCAGGTTCCAACGAATGCCGGATCATCCGTAAACGGGACAATCGCCTGACTGCGCTGGATTTAAGGGTTTGGGCGACCCCCGTCGCCATCGAAAACAACCGCTGCGTCATGGTTCTCATCACGGATGTAACGGCTGAAAAACGGCTGCAGCAGTTGGAAGGGAAATTCCTTCATGACATAAAAAACACCGCCCTTTCGATCAACTACCTGACAACACTATTGCAGGACGAGAACATCTCCATCGAGGAGACCCGCAACGGATTACAGACTGCGAGCGACAGGCTGCTGGACGAAATTACCCACAAACAGCTGCTGTACGATGCCGAGCACGGTCATCTGGAACCGGTCGCGGAGCGGTGTCACCTCGCCCCCCTGATGGAGCTGCTGGCTACCCGACACTCAGCCGCCTCGCCTGGTATTCAGATCGCTCGCAATAGCAACCATGCCAGCTCTGCAGACGGAATCATCACCGACAATGCGCTCCTTACCCTGGTCATTGATAACCTCCTTGAAAACGCCCTGGCGGCAGCTCCCGACGTTGGTGAAATTACCCTGAGCTATTCATGCCATTCAGAAGCGGTCATCGACTGCCTGCTCAGAGGACCCGACCTTCCGGAAGGTCAGAACCCGATCAAAGGTCACCCTGCACACGCCATGGCGACAGGAAAAGGCATCAGCGCCTATTGCATCAATCTACTGATCGAACGATACCTGCACGGCAGCGTATCCTTCGGCACAGCAGCCGGCAGCGGCACCCTTTTCAGGCTGTCCCTGCCGCTGGATATACGAACCGCGGGATGAATCCCGCCACTCTTAATCCGTAAAGGCAGGAGCAGACATGAGCTCACCCAAAACCTCACCCGATCGCATCCGCGTCGTAATTGCCGATGATCACGCCATCATGCGGCAGGGGGTGGCCGCACTACTGTCGCGGGAGGATGACATCGAGGTCGTCGCCACCGTACCCGACGGAGAAGAGGCCTGCAGGGCCGCACAGGAGTTCAAGCCCGATGTGGTTGTACTTGACGTGATGATGCCCAGGATGGGGGGCATCGAGGCAACCCGCATCATCACCCGCACGGGAGGGAGTGCTGTCCTTGCCCTCTCCATGGGGACCGAGCGGCGGCATGTGGTCGAGATACTCGGGGCCGGCGCCAAGGGCTACGTAGTAAAGGATGTCGGGGTTGATGAGCTGGTGCGGGGCATCCGGGCAGTTGCCCGGAAAGAAACCTTCCTGTCATCCCATGTCCAGAAGATGTTGCTCGATGACTTTCTTGCCCGGGTACCGGAGGAACATGCCCAGGGTTATGACGTGCTGACCGCACGCGAACGGGAAATCGTCCGGATGCTGGCCCTTGGCGAATGCACCAAGGAGATCGCCTACACCTTCAAGATATCAATCAAAACCGTAGAAAATCATCGCCAGAGCATCATGAAAAAACTGAATTTCAATTCCCTCGCCGATCTCACGCGCTATGCAATCCGAGAGGGCATCATATCCTATTAAAAAACACACCGTCATACAAACCGCTCAAGCAGCAGCTCCCCCCGAATTCCCACACTAACACTGTGTGATCATGGGTCGTCCAAGTCCACCAATTCTCCCGATTCATTACGACAACACACCGTGGGTGATTTCACCTTAATGAAGGTGATTTTACCCATATTATTAATTCAACTTAATTGCTATCCTGCCCAACAAGATCAAAAGATTCCACTTAGCCTCTTACGGTAACATCTCTGAATACTTCATTTCATTCATGTCGTACGGCATCCGCACAGAAGGTATCGAACATGAAATTTAGTTTATTAATTGCGCTGCTGTTAACCGCGCTCACCCTTTCGCAAGCTGATGCAAAGGTGCCTGCCATCGGCCGCGGTGAAAGTATCATTTTCAATCCCGACTTCATCCCCGCAAACCTCAAAAGCTCATTTCATATCATGAACAATAAATGCATCCGATGCCACAGCATGGAACGCATTGTCGTCTCGGTCCAAACCGGCCGGGGTCAGGTCACCGGCAAGCCATACGACAAACTGAACATCAAGTCTCACGGGATAAGGCTGCTGCGCCACTCGAACGCGGACCTGTCCCGTCAGGAAATCAGTGAAGTGGTCGCCCTGCTCAGCTTCCTGATCTATGAGAACAAAGAATAGCAGCCATATGCAGGAAGTCCCCCCCACGAATAACGAATCGGAGGTATCCACCATGTTTCGACAGAGTTCACCCGGCATGTCCCTGCTATTGCTGATGATGCTGGTATCCCTGGTCATCGTTGCACGGTTCGCCCACATACTGTAACGAACGGGTTATGTAATCCGAAAACAGCCACTGATGGCACTGCGGGTTGGGGGCATTAAAGGAGAAGGTGATGTACTACAAGGTACTGATCGTCGATGACGACAATCTGACACATAAAATACTCGGTGATTATCTGAAGTTGTCGGGATATAAGGTCCTGCACGCCAGCAACGGCATCGAAGGTCTGGAAATGATCCGCAGACACCACCCCGACCTTGTACTGCTCGACGTATACATGCCGGAACTGGACGGATTTCAGACCCTGGATCAGGTCCGGAAAGATGAAAAACTTGCCGGCATCCCCGTCCTCCTTCTCACCGGCATCGATCTCCCCAACCTCAAGGTCAAGGGGCTTGAAATGGGTGCAGACGACTACATAACCAAACCGTTCAACCCCGCTGAAGTACTGGCACGGGTCAAAATATCCATTCGCAAAAGCCACCGGTTCAACCGCAACAACGCCTTCATGAGCGGCGATCTCTCCACCGTTAGCCTCGCAGAACTGCTGCAGACCATGGAGATCGGCAAGCGGAGCTGCACCGTCACCCTTCCGGACATCCCGGCCCGTATCTGGCTGGATCAGGGTGTGGTAACCCGGGTTGAACAGGGGAGATTCACCGGAGAAGAAGCCATGAAACGGGCAATGTTCCTCGAATGCGGGCGGTTTGAAGTCACCACCGACGAAGCTTTGGAGGCGCACCGCCACCAGCCGTTGCAGACAACCAACCTGCTGCTCAACAGCCTAGCCTGCCTGGACGAGCTCAAGCAGCTCCTCGGACCGGAAGTCAAGGCAGACTGCTATGTTGACTCACTGGTCGAAAGCGCCCTCTCTCGTGGCGATCTGGCGCGGATGCTGCCGCTGCGCCTGAAAAACCTCATCTGCATGCTCGACGGCGACCTGAAACGCAACTGCGAGGCCATACTCCAGGGAATTGCCGACGGCACGGTCCTCACCAGCGGCAACGCCATGGCATAATAGAGCAACAGCCCAATTTCAGCCATCCCACAAACACGAACGCCCCTCCCGGATCCGGGAGGGGCGTTCGTATCAGAACTTGCGTTTAGGTCTACCAACAAGGGCGAAATCATCTACCTACTCGTTCAGTTCCCTTACTAAGCCGGACCATTTTCCTGACGTCAGGAAAATGGTCCGGAATTTTATGGCCTGCTGCTTCAGATTGATCGTTTTGCTGGCGTCCTGAACTGACCAGTAAGTGTATCAATATTTCCTGAAGATTTTCTGTTGATGCCAATGGAGCGCGTCCGGCTCAGGCCACAAAGCCAGCTCTGCTGGGCCAGTTATGGGGCGTCCTGAAAGAGTCATCATATGGCTGGGGATGTTGTTGTTTGCGGATAACTGTTTTGAGGCAAGCACGGCGTAAGTGCCGGAAACGGTGATCAAGCCTTCGTCAAAAGTCCAGTGGCACAGGCGGCAGAGCGCCATGCCATTCTGGACGGTGTCATTATGCGTTAGGCTCCATGGAACGATATGGGCAGCATCAACCACGGTATGGCAATCTGGCGTCAGCATACGGATGCCGCAAACGGCGCAGCGATGATCATACATGCTGACGATAACCCGCCTGAACGCCTGATCCCGCACTGCCGGGGAGTATTGCTTTGTGCCCTCACCCTCCTGAACCTGCTGATGTCGCGATTGCTCCAGCAGCGTCTGGCTGTACTGAAATGCCTCCTTGTTGATGATCCCCTGTTCGACCAATGCAGCATGTAGTTCCGGTGCAAAACAGGTTTCGATCAGAGTGGTTCGCAAAAGATTACGCGACGATTCATGGCACAACAGGGCATACAGCTCGTCATCCAGCTTCACTCCCAGAACGATTTCCTTCAACTGCGCAACGCCCCTTATCTGGCGGGTGGCTGCAAGTACCGACTCCATCCCAGGCTTGGGGATGAGATGCCAGAATTTGTCGGAATTGAGATGGTAAAAAGGGAGGACGATGTTTGAATGCTGATCGGGAGGCATGACACGCGACCAGTAAACATTGAACAATTCACCAAGATCTGGAGTGAACTCAATGAAGTTGGTTTTGATGATCCCTTGGGCGATAAGGTCGATCACGGCCAGCAGCAACAATGGCTTGTGCGGTGCGCGGTGTTTGGTTGCTGACGTCCAGCGAGCGCGGCTGGTGTCACAGTGGAGGGTGGAAAAATTTTTAAGGTAAAATTCAATCATACTTGAAGTCCAATTAGTAATGATTCCATACAATGGAATACACTTTGATTACAACATAATCAGGTATTATGGAAATTAAATAATATAATGGACAACAGATTGAATCCGATAACACAATTAGCGTGTAGCTTCAACCGGTTACAATTTGTAACCGGTTCGCTGCCTTCTTTGTAAAGGGGGGGGTAATCCCGTTCAATAACGCCGCATAAGCGAAAGAGGAACAGGCTACTTTTCTGACCCAGTTTCAGTCGGTGACAATTTGTAACCGACTCACTTCCCCACCTTCCCAAGCCACTCTTCCAACTTGTTCCTAGTACTTGCAGGCTGTCTGGAAACCCGACTGCTGCAACAACGCCCAAATCCCCCCCCGCATCCCTCGCCCCTCCCGATCCCGGGAGGGGCGTTTTTGTTTAAAAAGTCTTTACAAATACACACATTTTATCTTGACAGCGACCTTGACCGACGGTATAAATTTCCCACTAAGTGGAAAAAAGTGGATAAGTGTGGCAAAAAGTACCTAGAGAGAGTCCATGTTCCGGGGAATTTACGAGACAACCATAGATGCCAAGGGGCGCACCAGTCTGCCTGCCAGGTTTAGGGAGACCCTCGTCGAGAAGCACGCCGACGAGCGCTTTTTCCTGACCAATTCGGTGCCGGTTGATCTGGGCGGCGGTGTGTACAGCTCCGGCCTGTTGATCTTTCCCTATCAGGAATGGTTCCGCTTTGAAGAGAATTTCAGCACCAGCAAGGGTTTTACCTCCGAGCAGCGCAAGAGCATCCTGCGTACGATTATTTCGCCGGCCCAGGAGTGCAGCGCCGATAAGCTGGGGCGTTTCCTGATCCCGCCGACCTTTCGCAAGAGCGCGGCCCTGGATCGCGAGATCCAGTTCGTGGGTACCATGGACAAGATCGAGATCTGGAGCATGGCGGAGTGGGATAAGGTCCGTGCCCAGGATGTGAAGAACTTCCCGAGCGGCACTGAGGCAGCCGCCGAGCTTGGGCTGTAGTGACTGACTTTCACCATCTTTCGGTTCTGCCGGATGAGGTTATCGAGTTTCTTGCGCCGCAACCCGGGGGGGTTTACCTGGACGGAACCCTGGGAGGGGGCGGCCACTCTGGTTTGATCCTTGAAAAGTGTACGCCGGGAGGCAGGCTGATCGGTATCGATCAGGACCGTGAGGCGCTGCGGGCGGCCGGTGAGCGGTTGGCCAGTTTCGGGCAGGCGGTGGAACTGGTCTACGGGAATTTCGGCGATCTGGCGGTTCATCTGGACCGGCTGGGGGTTGCGGAGATCGACGGTTTTATCCTTGATCTGGGGGTTTCCTCGCACCAGCTGGATATGGCGGATCGGGGCTTCAGCTTCCAGCAGGATGCGCCGCTGGATATGCGGATGGATACGGGCCGGGGCGAGACTGCGGCCGATCTGGTGAATACCCTGCCGGCGGCGGAACTGGAACGGATCATCAAGGAGTACGGCGAGGAACGTTGGGCCAGGCGAGTTGCCGCGTTTATCGTCGATGCCCGCCGCGAGGCGCCGATCGAGACGACCTTCCGGCTGGTGGATATCGTGAAGGGAGCGATCCCCAAGGCGAAGTGGGAAGAGCGGATTCACCCGGCGACCCGGACCTTTCAGGGGATCAGGATCGCCGTGAACCGTGAGCTGGAGGTGCTGGAGCACGGTTTGAGGTCTGCGCTGGACCGGCTGAAGCCGGGGGGGCGCGGGGTGGTGATTTCCTTCCACTCGCTGGAAGACCGGATCGTGAAGACGATCTTCCGGGAATACGCAACCGGCTGTATCTGCCCGCGGAATCTTCCGGTGTGCGTTTGCGGCAACAAGCCGCGGGTGAAGATCCTGACCGGCAAGCCGGTTCAGGCAACAGACCGGGAGTTGGAGACCAACCCCCGGTCACGCAGCGCCAAGCTGCGGGCGGCAGAGAAGGTGTAAATGTGATGGGCGCCCGGGTCTCCTGATACGGAGGCTGTGTGGCGCGGCAGGAAACAGGGAGGATGTTATGGCACAGGCACGGGTAGATTACGGTAAGGTAGCGGCCCCCCGCCCCTTTGGCGGGACGACATTCGCAACCGGCAAACTTGATGTTTTCAAGTACCTGATGATCTGTATGATTCTTTTGACGGTTGTTTCAGTGTTTCACGTCTGGTCACGCTACAAGCTGGTTGACCTGAACCTGCAGATCTCCGAGGCCAGCCGGCAGCTAAAGGAAACCGAGCAGGAGCAGAAACGCCTCAAACTCGAAGTTGCCTCTCTCCGGACCCCCGCCCGCATCGAGTCCATCGCTAAGAGCGAACTCGGCATGGCACTGCCCACCGAGCAACAGGTCATTCTCGTAAAATGAGGGATGATCGGGAAAAATGGGCCCGCGTCCGGATCGTGATGATCGGGACGTTGTTCGGCCTGTTATTTCTGACCGTGGTTGGTCGCGCCTTTTATCTGCAGATCCTCCAGCACGAAGAACTCGTCAAGCGGGCCGAGAAACAGCATCAGCGCATCGTTCCACTCACCCCGGCCCGCGGTGCGATCATGGACCGTAACGGCACCCCCCTGGCGGTTTCCGTGGAGATGGATTCCTGTTACGGCGAACCCCGCAATATCCAGGATGTGCCCGGTACCGCCGAGGTGCTGGCGCCGCTGCTCGGCACCCCCAAACAGGAGCTGATCAAGAAGCTTTCCACCGGCAAGAGCTTTGTCTGGCTGGAGCGGCGCCTGATGCCGGAAGTGGCCGTGCGGGTCAAGAACATGAAGCTGAAAGGGATCGGCTTCGTCAAGGAGAACAAACGCTTCTACCCCAACGTGGAGATTGCGGCCCATGTGCTCGGCTTTACCGGGCAGGATCCCAATGGCCTTGAAGGGGTGGAGCTGAAGTACGACAGTACGATCCTGGGGAACACCGGCTATCTGGTGACCGAGCGGGACAATCTGGGGCGCGATATTGCCGTCAAGAGCACGGTCATCAAGAACAGCAATCCGGGCAAAAATGTTGTCCTGACCCTGGACAAGAATATCCAGTATATCGCCGAGAAGGAACTGGCCAAGGCGGTTACCGACAGCGGCGCCAAGAACGGCATGGCGTTGGTCATGGAAACGGAAACCGGCAGGATCCTGGCCATGGCCAACTTCCCCACGTTCAACCCCAACGCCTACTCCCACTACACCCACGCCCAGCTGCGCAACCGGATCGTGGCGGACAGCTTCGAGCCCGGCTCTACGTTCAAGGTATTCCTGATCGCCGCTGCCCTGGAAGAGAAGGTGGTGCGGCCGACCGATGCCTTCAACTGCGAGAACGGCAAGTACAAGATCGCCGACTGCACCATTCACGATACCCACAGCTACGGCCGGCTGTCGGTCTCTGAAGTTCTGAAGTATTCCAGCAATATCGGGGCGGCCAAGATCGGCTTCAAGCTGGGTGATGAGCGGCTCTACCGCTACCTGAAGAACTTCGGCTTCGGCGACCGGACCGGTATCGACCTGCCGGGTGAATCGCCGGGCAATCTCCGTGACAAGCGACGCTGGTATGGCGTTGACCTCGCGAATATCTCCTTCGGGCAGGGTGTTTCCGCCTCCGCCATCCAGCTGGCATCAGCCATTTCGGCTGTCGCCAACGGCGGCAACCTGATGAAACCCTACGTTGTGGAACGCATCCTGGATGATACCGGCCAGGAGGTTCAGAAGTTCGAGCCCCAACTGGTCCGCCGGGTCATCTCTCCCGAGACGTCGAAGCAGATGACGACCATCATGGAGACGGTTACCGCCAGCGGCGGCACAGGCACCAACGCCGCGGTCGAGGGCTTCCGCGTTGCGGGCAAGACCGGCACCGCCCAGAAAGTGGATTCGGTGACCCACCGCTACGGGGCTAAACGCACCGCATCGTTTGTCGGCTTTATCCCGGCCGACAAACCGAAACTGACGATCCTGGTGGTGGTTGATGAACCCAAGACCAGCCAGTACGGCGGTGTGGTCGCGGCGCCGGCGTTCCGGGGGATCGCCCAGAACGCCCTGGCCTACCTGAAGGTCGTTCCGACGGCGGTTGCCTCCAAGCAGCCGAAGGTCATGGAGTCCAAAGAGGTTGCGCAGGCCGCCATGGCCCCTGTCGAGGACGCCATGGCCGAGGGTGACGCCCTGGAGGAAGAGGCAGGGGGCGACATCGTCATGCCCGATTTTCGCGGCATGAGCATGCGCAAGGTATTGCAGGTAATGGAGAAGCGGAACATCAACATCAGACTGCTCGGCAGCGGCAGGGCCCAGGAGCAGAACCCCCCGCCGGGACACCGGGTCAGGGGTGTTAACGAGGTCTGGATCAAGTTCGCACCCTCCGCTTGATCGTGTAGCCTATTCCCGTAAGGAGGCCGGATGGAACTTTCACTGCTGTTCAAGAACATAGCCGGCTTCGACCTTCACGGCGATGGCTCGGTTCCGGTAACAAGCCTGACCTGTGACTCCCGCAAGGTAGCCGCCGGCACCCTCTTCTTCGCCCTGCGCGGTGCGACCGTTGACGGTCACCGTTTCATCCCCGCGGCGGTCCGTTCCGGTGCCGCGGCGATTGTCCTGGAAGATGCTACGGCCGCCCCGGAGGGCATCCCCTGGATCCGTGTGGCTGACGGCAGAGGGGCCATGGCAGCGGCTGCAGCCGAGTTTTACGGTAACCCCACCCTGGGAGCCCCGCTGGTCGGCATCACCGGCACCAACGGCAAGACCACCACCACCTACCTGATCGAGGCGATCCTTGGCGCAGCGGGGCTGCCTGCGGCGGTCCTGGGCACCATCAGCTACCGTTTCGGCGCTACCCGGATCGAGGCCTCCCACACGACCCCCGAATCGACCGAACTGCAGGCCGCCTTCCGGCAGTTGGCGACGGCCGGCGCCCGGGCCTTCGTCATGGAGGTATCCTCCCATGCCCTGGAGCAGAAACGGGTGGACGGCTGCCATTTCGACGTGGGGGTGTTCAGCAACCTGACCCGCGATCATCTCGATTACCACAAGACCATGGAGAGTTATCTGGAGTCGAAGCAGCGCCTCTTCTCCGAACTGCTGCGCCCGACGGAACAGAAACCGCGGCGCTCTGCCGCCATCAACATGGATGACCCCTACGGCCCGGTCATCGCGGAACGCTCGGCCTGCCCGGTCGTCACCTTCGGCATCGATTACCAGGGTGATGTGCGGGTGAAGGACGTTTCCTCCACCGTCCAGGGTGTCTCAGGGACCCTGGTCACCCCGAAGGGGAAGATCGCCATTGCCTCTCGGCTCGTGGGGAGGTTCAACCTCGCCAACATCCTGGCCGCCGCGGCCGCCGGTATCGCCCTTGACCTGCCCCTGTCGGCAATCAAGGAGGGGATCGAGAGCCACACCACGGTTCCGGGACGCATGGAGCGGGTGGACAACGGGCTGGGCATCACGGTCCTGGTGGATTACGCCCATACCGGCGACGCCCTGGAAAATGTACTGACAACCCTGAAGGAGCTGGCCACGGGGCGCATCATCACGGTGTTCGGCTGCGGAGGCGATCGTGACCCGGGCAAACGCCCGATCATGGGGAGGATTGCGGCGGAACTGTCTGATCTGGCCGTGGTGACGTCGGACAACCCCCGCACCGAGGATCCACAGGCCATCCTGGCACAGGTAAAGGCGGGGATCGTGCCGCTCGGCCTGCACGAATACGCACTCACCGACCTCCCGGACGGATACGGGGGAAAAGGGTTTGTAATGCAACAGAATCGCCGCGAGGCGATCCGGCTGGCGATCCGCGCCGCCCGCCCCGGCGATATCGTGCTGCTGGCCGGCAAGGGTCACGAGGACTACCAGATCATCGGCACGACAAAGCATCATTTCGACGACCGCGAAGAGGCCGCCCAGGCCTGCGCCGGGATCGCTGGGTGATGTTCTCGATCAGTGATATTGCCGACGCCACCGGGGGACGCATCATCGGCTGCCCCGAGGGGGAGGTCGATGGCATCTCCACCGATTCCCGCACCATCAATGCCGGCGAGCTCTTTGTACCCCTGCGCGGGGAGAATTTTGACGGCCATGCCTATCTGCAGGCGATTGCGGAGCGGGGAGTAGATACCGCCCTGGCCGCGGAATCATGGCTGGCGGCACATACGCCCCCCCCGTCCCTGACCTGCATCGCCGTGCCGGATACCCTGCGGGCACTTGGTGATCTGGCGGCGGCCTACCGGGGTCGGTACGAGATTCCGGTTGTCGGCATCACCGGCAGTAACGGCAAGACTACCTGCAAGGAGATGCTCGCGACGATCCTCGACCAGATCGGCCCCGGCCTGAAGACCGCCGGCAATCTGAACAACCTGATCGGCCTGCCTCAGATGCTGTTCAGGATGGACCCGGAGCATCAGTGGGCGGTGCTGGAGATGGGGATGAGCGAGCCGGGTGAGATCGACCGGTTGGCGGAGATAGCCGTGCCCCAGGTCGGCATCGTGCTGAACGCCTTCCCCGCACATCTGGAAAGCATGGGAACCGTGGAGAACGTTGCCCGGGCCAAGGGGGAACTGCTGCTCAGGATTCCCTCCGGCGGATGTGCCGTGGTCAATGCCGACGACCCGCTGATCGCAGCCCAGCCGGTTCCCGCCGGGGTACGCAGGATCACCTTCGGATTGCAGGATGCGGAGGTGCGGGCCACAGAGATCGCTTCACGCGGGGTACATGGTCAGCGTTTTACCCTGCACCTGGACGGCTCCGCCCTCCCGGTCAACCTGGCGGCATTCGGCAGACACAGCATCTATAACGCACTGGCGGCGGCCGCAGCGGCCCATGCCTTGGGACTGCCGGCCGAGTTGATCGTCAACGGACTGGAGATGTTCCGCCCCTACGACAAGCGGTTCAGCCTGGAAGAGATCGGCGGCTTCATGCTGATCGATGACAGCTACAACGCCAACCCGGCATCCACCGGCGCCGCGCTGGCCACCCTTGCGGAGTTGAAGGGTGACCGGAAGGCGTTTGTGGCCCTGGGTGACATGCTGGAACTGGGGGGCAATGAAGCGGAACTGCACCGCATGGCCGGCATCCAGGCCGCGCAAGTGGCCGACCGGCTCTATCTGTACGGGGCGCTGACCCGGTTCAGCGCGGAGAGCGCCCTCAGTGCCGGCATGCCGGTAGAGTGTGTTGTCTGCGGATTGTCGCACGAGGAGATAGCAGCCGACATCTGCACCCGGGGCGAGGCGGGGGATTTTATCCTGCTGAAGGGGTCCCGGGGGATGCGGATGGAGAAGATAGCCGAAGCGATCCGGGCCAAATTTCGTTAGGGGAGCACGACCATGCTG
>CAZSTJ010000021.1:0-23602 GCA_964609805.1 uncultured Geobacter sp.
GCCCTGCTCCAGGGCATACTTGATGGTCGGCACGGCTCCGGCGATACGGGTATCCTCGGTGATGTTCCCCTTGTCGTCCTGGGGAACGTTGAAATCAACGCGGATAAACACCTTCTTGTCCTTCAGGTCCTTGATCTGGTCGATATAGCGAATCGGCATTCCTGTCTCCTCCGGAAAAAATAAGATTGCTGAAACAAAAAAAAGAGGGGGAAATTGATTCCCCCTCGGTGTGATGTCGTACAGTGCGTTATTTCTTGGCAGCGATCAGCTTGAACAGGTCGACGACCCGGTTGGAGAAGCCCGCCTCGTTGTCGTACCACGAGAGGACTTTGACCATGTTGTCGCCAATGACCTTGGTACAGGAGGCGTCAACGATGGAGGAAAGCGCGTTGCCGTTGTAGTCGATGGAGACCAGCGGGGACTCCTCGAAACCGAGGATACCCTTCAGGGGCCCCTTGGAGGCCTTTTTCAGCGCTGCATTCACCTTGGCGGCATCGGTCTTCTTCTTGAGGGTGACCACCAGGTCGACCACGGAGACGTTCGGGGTCGGCACGCGGATGGCCATGCCGTCCAGTTTCCCCTTCAGCTCCGGCAGAACCAGTGAGACCGCCTTGGCGGCACCGGTAGTGGTGGGGATCATTGAGACCGCTGCAGCGCGGGCGCGGCGCAGATCCTTGTGGGGGAGATCAAGGATGTTCTGGTCGTTGGTGTAGGAGTGGACAGTGGTGACCAGACCCTTCTCGATGCCGAAGGTCTCATGCAGCACCTTGGCCACCGGTGCCAGACAGTTGGTGGTGCAGGATGCGTTGGAGATGATGCGGTGCTTCTTCGGATCGTAGAGATGCTCGTTGACCCCCATCACGACGGTGATGTCTTCGTTGGTTGCCGGGGCGGAGATAACGACCCGCTTGGCGCCGGCCTGGATGTGCAACTCGGCCTTTTCCTTGGAGGTAAAGATACCGGTGGATTCCAGAACAACGTCGATCTTCTCCTTTTTCCAGGGAAGCTCGGCCGGGTTCTTGATGGCGAAGATCTTGACGGTCTTGCCGTTGATGATCAGGCTGTCGGCAGTATGCTCAACCTTGCCGGGAAAGATGCCGTGAACGGAGTCATACTTGAAAAGATGCGCCAGGGTGGCGGCATCGGTCAGGTCATTGATTGCCACGAACTCGATGTTTTTATCCTTGCTTGCCGCCCTCAACACCATCCTGCCGATCCTGCCGAAACCATTGATTGCAACCCGTAACGCCATTGAAATCCCTCCTCGTATGGATGTTGGTGCTCCGCCTCCCCTGCAAAGGGGAAAAGCTTACAAATAATAGAGCATCCTGACGAATCGTCAACTAGAAATTTATTGATTTACTGGGTAAGCTCGACGATTTTCCACCAGAAAAAATGATTCCTCTTTCACACAAATGTGATATTAGGAAACGATATGATTTCACACCGCCCCGCAGTTAACCCGGAATAAATGAAACAATCCCTTGAAAAACGGATCATCCTCTTCTCCTTCATTATCCTGTCGATGACGATTCTGGCCAACACGGCCATGGAGATCGCGGTCTTCCGCAAGGAGTACGTTCAGGAAATCCTGCTCCGCTCCCAGAGTACCGGGACCGCCCTCAAGTCCAGCATCGAAAAGGTTCTCGCACTGGGTATCGATATCAGGGACATCACCGGTCTGGCAGAAAAGTGCCGTGATACCGTTCAGACCGACCCGGAGATGTCCTACTGCATCATCACGGACAACGAGGGAAAGATCCTCTTCTCCAGCGACTCGGGGAAACCGCTCTTTGATTTTTCCCGCCCCCAGAACCAGAAACCGTTCGGGGAATCCGGCCAGCGAAATGTCATGATCATCGACTCCCCCCGCGGGAAGTTTTACGATACGAGAATACCGATCGCCTCGTTCGACTCGAAGGTCCACGCAACCATCCACATCGGTTTTCCCCAGAAGGCGGTCGATTCGAAGGTGTATGCCATCATCCTCCGATCGATCTTGATTTTCGCGGTATTCTTTGTGATCTCCTTTGCGCTGGTCATCCTCTTTCTGAAGCGGAGCATCATTGCCCCCATCGCCAAACTCCTCGAGGGGGTGACCAGAATCGCCCGGGGTGAATTCAGATCCACCATCCCCCCGCTGCCGGTCTATGAACTGGATCAGCTTGCAACCAACATCAATTCCATGTCCCAGGCCCTCGAAACCCGCGACCAGGAACTTAACCGGAACTACACCGAGCTGTCCGCCACCCACACCCAGCTCCACGAGTCGTACCTGAAGCTGGAAAAGATGAGTCGCGATCTGGAACATTCCGAGGAACTGTACAAGAAGCTTCAGGAAGAGGCCGGCGACAGCATCATCATCCTCGATGATTCCGAAAAGGTGATCATCGCCAACAAGATGGCGGAAGCGTTCTTCGGTTATCCGGCTGCAGAGATGGTCGGCCAGCACATCTCCGGCCTGCTGATCATGCTGGGCGCCGACAACATCCCCCATCATCTGAAACTGTTCAAGGAAGCCTATGAAGGAAATCCCGTCGATAGCGAACTGAACTTCAGCAACAGTCGCCACGAGCAACTGTTCGGCCGGGTCCATGCCAGCTGCGTAACTATGGAAGACCAATCACTGCTGCAGATTATTATCCGGGATATCACCAAGGAGCGCGAGATCCTGCTGAACCTGGAAAACAGCGCCGCGGGGCTTGCCCGACTCAACCGGATGAAGGACTCGTTCCTCGGCATGGCATCCCATGAACTCAAGACCCCGCTGACCGTCATCATGGGGTATTCGGAACTGCTGCTGACCGACATGAAGGACCAGTTGAACGATGCCAGCAGCGAAATGATCCAGAACATCTCCGGTGCCGCCTCCCGTCTCGATAATATCATCCGTGACATGATCGACGTCTCCATGATTGACCAGAAACAGCTGAAGCTGAAGCTCGTTCCACTCGACATTAACGCCCTGGTGGAGTCTACGGTCAGCGAACTCCGTTTTTTTCTGGCATTGCGCAAGCAGCGCATCCTGACGAACCTGGAGCGGTCGCTCCCGGTCATCCATGGAGACCAGACCAGACTGATCCAGATGCTGTCCAATATCCTGGTGAATGCCATCAAATTCACCCCTGACGGCGGCTGCATCACGGTAACCACGACATTGAGAATAAAGGAAACCAGCCGGCCGCTCCCCGGCCTTGACGATTCAAAGCGGCTTAACATATCCAGCGGCCAGCAACAGTACATAGAGATCGTCATCACCGATACCGGGATCGGCATCGACACGGATGACCAACGCCGGATATTTGACAAGTTTTACGAGGTGGGCAGCATCGAGGAACACAGTTCCGGGAGGGTAGCGTTCAAATCAAGGGGTGCGGGACTCGGCCTTTCCATAGCCAAGGGCATCGTCGATATGCATGGCGGCCAGATCTGGGTTGAGTCCGCCGGCCACGACCCGGAGCACTGTCCCGGCTCCACGTTCTACATCCTCCTCCCCGTTGAGCCCATGTACGACAGCGGTATTTCCCCCTATACCGTCACACCCCGGGAAGGAACTGCTTCGTGAAATTGATCCTGATCATCCTGCTGCTTGTACTGTTCCCCACCGCCGCTCTCCCGGCCGAGCCCAATGATATTACCGTCGGCGGAGAAATTTCCGGCGGGTTCCGGCGCCTGGCAGGTGAAACAGCTGATCTGGTAACAACGCCGTTCCAGCTTGAAAACGGCAACATCTTGATCACCCTCGGTGTTGGCGGTGCGGTCGCCCTGACCTATGCCTACGACCAAAATATCCGGGACAGGATACGGCCGGGATCGAACAAGGGGTTAAAAAAAGCGGCCGACGCAGGGGCCATCGTCGGCGACCCGTTCCTCCACCTGGGGCTGGCGGCGATCGTCTACGGCGGCGCAATCATTGCCGAATCGCCGAAATGGAAAGAGGTCGGCGAGATGATGGGCGAGGCGCTGATCCTTGCCGATGCCTCGACCCTGCTCATCAAGGAAGCCACCGGCCGCGGCCGCCCCTCTGCCACGGGCGCCAAGGGAGATTTCAAACCGTTCGGCTTCCGGAACGACTACGACTCGCTCCCCTCCCTGCACACCTCCAGTTCCTTTGCCCTCGCGTCGGTGCTGGCCGCAACGGAGGAGAACCTGTTCCTGAAAGCGGGATATTATGGTGCAGCCACCGCGGTCGGACTGTCGCGCATGTACCAGAACAAGCACTGGGCAAGCGACGTGCTGCTGGGGGCGGCGCTGGGAGAGTTATGCGGCAGGGTCGTGACGAGTTATCACGCCGGCAGGGGGCGGGTAGCCCTTGCGCCGATCACATTGGACAAAGGCGCCGGCATGGCGATGGTGGGAACATGGTGACTCTTTCCGGAGGGATACAGGCCGAGGCGGTTATTTTCGATTTTGACGGTGTCATCGTTGACACCGAACCGCTGCACTATGCCGCGTTCCAGAGGCTGCTGGAACCGCTCGACCTCGGTTTCAGCTGGGATGAGTACGTGGCAACCTACATGGGGTTCGATGACCGCGATGCGTTTCTGGAGGCCTTTCAGAGCAGGGGGAGAGAGCTGACGGGGGAAGAACTGCAGGTGCTGATCGACCGCAAGGCCCACATCTTTCAGGAAATCATCCGGTCAGGCATCACCCCCTACCCGGGAGTCGTGGAGCTGATCAGGCTCATCCATGACCGTTCCCTCCCCCTTGCCATCAGCAGCGGGGCGCTCCGTTCCGACATCACACCTATCCTCGACACGCTTGGCATCGCCGACTGTTTTGACATCATCGTCACGGCCGAGGATGTGGCAAAAAGCAAACCGGACCCCGAATGCTACCGGCTGGCCCATGCCCTCCTGAACGAGATCCGCTCCCTCAGCGTACCGGCGGACCGGGTCATGGCCATCGAAGACACCCCCGCCGGCATCTCGGCCGCCAAAGGGGCCGGCCTGCAGGTCGTTGCCGTCACCAACAGCTACCCTGCTGACCACCTCACCGGGGCCGACCGGATAGTGGCGTCGCTCCACCCTGCCTCACTGATTCAATCTATCTAACGTGCGTACATTCAGGGGAATTGACGTCGGAAAGGTACCTGCGGGAAACCTCCCGGCTAGATCCCTTCCGGCAGCCGCAGCAGACAGCTGCGTGCATCGGAGAGTTTGCGCCTGATATCGGTACTGCTGCGGCAGGCAAGGATATCACGGGCCAGTTTGCGACATTCCTTGAGGCTGTGGGCACGGATGACCTGTTTCACCACCGGGATGCTGGGCGCCGAGAGACTGAACTCGCGGATCCCCATCCCGATCAGGAGCAGGGCGTTGATCGGATCGGCGGCCATCTCACCGCAGACGGAGGCCTTCTTCCCTACCTTGGCGGCGGCATCGGCCACCCGTTTGATGGAATGAAGTACGGCCGGATGATGCGGGTCGTAATATTTCCGCACCTGGGGATTGTTCCGGTCGGCGGCAAGGGTGTACTGGATCAGGTCGTTGGTGCCGATGCTGACGTAATCGACTTCACGCACCAGGAATTCGACGATCTGGACCGCCGCAGGAATCTCGATCATGATCCCCAACGACAGCTGCGCCGGTATCGTATGCCCTTCGGTTGTCAATTCATCCCGGACCGAGGCGATGATCTGTTTGATCTGGCTGATCTCGTCCAGGCTGCTGATCAGCGGAAACATGATCGTTGCCGTGCCGGCTCCCTTGGCCAGCAGAATCCCGGCCAGCTGTTCCCGGAAGATATCCTGGCGCTCCAGAGACACCCGGATTGAACGCCAGCCGAGAAAGGGATTGTCCTCAGGGGGATAGGTGAAGTACGGGAGCCCCTTGTCGCCGCCGATATCAAGGGTGCGGATGTTGACCGTCTGCCCCGGGAAGCCGTCCAGGATCTTGCTGTAGATTGCCGCCTGCTCGCCGCGGGTCGGAAAGGCCGAGCGGGCCATGTAGGGGAATTCGGTCCGGTAGAGTCCCACCCCCTCGGCCCCGTGCAGGTTCGCGACCCGCACATCGGAGATGAGTCCGATATTGGCATTCAGCACGATCGGGAAACCGTCACTGGTGACCGCCGGCAGGTCCCGCAGCCCCTCCAGTTCCTTCATCCGCCCCGCATGGTCCTGCTCCAGCCGGCCATATTCCTTCTTGATGTCATTACCGGGGTTCAGATAAATGTGGCCAGAGGTCCCGTCCACGATGATCTCGTCCCGCACGTTGGCTGCGTTGGTCAACCCCGCGATCCCGAGCACTGCCGGGATCCCCAGAGACTTGGCCATGATGGCGGCGTGTGAGTAGACATTCCCCTTTTCGGTAACGACCCCGAGAATCTTGTCATGATCGAGCATTGCCAGGTCCGACGGAAAGATCTCATCGGCAACAATAACCCGCTTTTCCTTCAGTTTGATCGATGACGAGTCGTTCCCTTCCATGACATCGATGATCCGGCGTCCGATGTCCTCCATATCGGCGGACCGTTCCCGCAGATACGGGTCGGCCATGGCGGAAAAGGCCTGGACATAATGCTGTACAACCTCGTGTACCGCCCGGGTGGCACCGTTCCCCTGTTCGATCAGGTCAGTGATCTTGCTGGAAAAACCGCGATCCTCCAGAATCATCAGGTGGGTGTGAAAGATTGCCGCGTCGTCCTCGGACAGGGTCTCGCTGACCCGTTTCTCCATGTAGATGGTCTGGATCTTCGTCTTTTCCAGGGCAATGGTGAACTTCTTCAACTCCTCGGCCTTGGTGCCGACCTTGGCCAGCTTGATGACCTTGTCACTGAAGCGGTTGAGGATATAGACCTTCCCCCTGCTGAAACCGGCCGATACCGCAACGCCGGCAAGCATGACCGATTCCCCCCCCCGTTTGCCCGCTTTTTTCGTGACCGCTCCGCCGTTGTCGGCACCGGTCACCTTTGCCAACTCCTGCTCGAACCAGGCACGCTCCTGCTCCTTATGCTGGATGGAATCCAGCAGGCGGGCGTTATGGACGATACTGCCGATCTGGAAGGTGATGGTGCGCAGGGCGCTGATCTCGTCATCGCTGAAGCGGCGGGCCTCACGGGTCTGGATGACGATGACTCCCAGGGGGGCCTTGTGTTCGAAGAGCGGCAGACCGAGGAACGAGAGGAATTTTTCCTCTTTTGACTCCTTGAAATACTTGTAACGGGGGTGGGCCGGGGCGTTATCGGTCATGACCATGCCGCGGGTCTCGATGACCATGCCGGAGAGGCCTTCATGAACCTTCATCGATACCCGGTCAACAGAGTTCTTGGACAGGCCCTTGGTCGCCTTCAGCATCAGGGTCTCGCCGTCCTTCTCCAACAGGTAGATGGAACAGACGTCCGTCTTCATACGCTTGGCAACAATGGTGACGATATTGTCGAGGGTTTCGTGCAGATCGTGGGAGTGAAGGATGATCGAGCTGATATCCTCCAGCGTTCGCAACCCTATGGAGTGGTGGCTTTCTTTCATGGTCGTCTGTCCGGTCATGGTAATGAAATGTAGCATATTAACCGGATCGCAAAAAGTAAAAACCGTTCATATTCTGATATATTCTGGAAAAGTGACCGCAGGTCTGCTATCTTTTCGCGGTTTATTGTGAATTTTACGGGACAAGGAGTTGCCATGAAGGACGAGCGAGTCGATGAAATACTGCGGAAAGGGATCGAGCAGCTTGATGCCGGAAATACCGGTGAGGCTATCACGGCCCTGAAGGAATACTGGCAGGCACATCAGGACGATCCCGACAGCTGGTTCTATCTGGGTGACGCCCTGGCTGAAGACGGACGCATTGCGGAGGCCATCGAACATTACCGCGGCGGGCTCAAACTCGCACCCGAGGACATGGACGCCCTGACTACCCTCGGAGACCTGCTCTTCGAGGCGGGCAAGCACAAAGAGGCCATCGCCAGCTACAGCCGGGTGCGGGAGCTTGATCCCAAAGACGCCGACTCACTGGTGAGCATCGGCCTGGTGTACAACAGCCAGGAACGTACGGACGACGCCATCCGCGCCTATCGCGAGGCACTGGAGCTGGAGCCGGACAACACCTTTGCCTGGAATGCCCTGGGTGACGCCCTCTACGGCCAGGGTGACGCCCAGGCCGCCGTCGATGCCTACCAGAAGTGCATTGATATCGACCCGAAGGATCCTGCGGCCCACTTCAACATGGGCGAACTGCTCTATGACATGGAGGAGCTGGAAGAGGCCGAAGAGGAATGCCTCGAGGCGGTCAAGCTCGATCCGGCCTACGGCATGGCCTACCTGACCCTGGGGGGTATCTGCATGGACCAGGACCGCACGCAGGATGCCATCGACTTCTTCCAGAAGTACCTGCAGCACGAGACATCCCCCCAGGCTGCCGACATGGTCACCGAGGTCAAGGCGGTCATCGAAGGGCTCAAGGAAGAGTTGAAGGGATGAACCGTCATTCCCGTACATCGACTGCGGGAGCCATGCGACCATGAACCGGATTGCTGAACTGCTGCGCCGCAATGCCCCGGAGATCATGATCGCTGCGGCCCTGTTCGTGTTTGCACTCGCCGTGAGGATCGGCCTGTTGCGGCACTACGACCTCCCGCTCATGCTGCATGAGCAGGATGCCGTGGGGTACATGAACGTTGCCCGTTCACTGCGCAACCTTACCGTTGAAGGTCTGGTCACCAGGCCCCCCGGCTATCCTGCCGTCATTGCCGTCTGCTCCCTGTTTGCGGACAATTTCGAAGCCGCCGCCCGCTTCGCCTCGATCCTGATGGACGCACTGATCTGCGTCCCGCTGTATGCCCTTGCCCGGCGGGTTCTGTCACGTTCGGGGGCGGCCCTTGCCGCACTCTGCTGGGCGTTTTTCTCCTATGCGCTCTTCTTCAGCATGTCGCCGCTCAGCCAGTCAACCTGGCTGTTCTTTCTGCTGGGGGGGCTCAGCCTCCTCGCGTACGCCCTCGACCGTTCCGGGCATCACCATCTTCTACTGGGTTGTTCAGCCGCCCTGTTTGCCCTCTCCTATCTGACCCGCCCCGAGGGGCTGCTCGGGTTCGGCTTCGGGCTGGTCCTGCTTGCCGTTATCCCGCTCTGCAGACGCGTTCCCTGGCAATCGGTCCTGAAGATGTGCCTGCTGTACTCCGTGGTATTTGTCCTCTGTACCGCTCCCTACTTCATCTACCTGAAGGTTCAACTCGGGAGCTGGGATGTCAGTTCAAAGACATCGGCGGCCCTGAAGGGACAGGACGGCATGATGATCCTGAACAGGGAGGGCTCCCTTCCCACGGCGGGAAGCGGCCTGGCCCCCTGGCTTGAACACTACAAGAGCATCCCTGATTTTCTGAACAGTTCTGCTCACAACTTCATGCAGTTCTTTAACCAGTTCCACGCCGCATTTCCCGGGTGGCTCTACCTGCTTGCCCTGGCAGGGCTTGTCATGCTGGCGGTGTCTGCACCGTGGGAGGCACTGCTCCTGTCGATCCTCGTCCTGGTGACGCTGCCGAACTACATCGTCAATATCTCCAAGACCCTTTCCTATCTGTACTCCGTGTTCCCCCTGTTCTTTATCTGCCTGGTGGCCGCAGTGGAACTGACCGGCAGACAGATCGCCAGACGGCTCCCGGCCATCCCCGAGAATGTTCCCCGCACGACCGCCCTTGCCGCCGCGACCCTGCTGACGGCCTGGTTTTCGTACACCTCATTCCGCAATGCCCAGGACACGTTCAATGATCCGGGACTGCAGAACGAGGTCGCCCTGACCCGGCATGTCTTCATGGACGCCAGCCGGTTCATCCGCGGCCTCGCCTCCGGCAAAGAGGTTATCATGACCCGCTGGGGGCTGATCTCCTATTACAGCGGCATGCCGACCACAAGCCTTCCCAAGGGGAATGTGGACGAGGTACTGGCCTACGGCCGCAAGAACGGCGTCCGCTGGCTGCTCATAGATTCACCCTCCGTTTATTCCAGGAGGCAGGAACTGGAACCGTTGCTGAAACCCGATGCGACCGAAACGCTGCTGAAACGATACGGGGTCGTTCCGGTCCATGCCGGCGGCGTGAACGGTCTGGGGGTGTATGTTGTCTACCGCTACCAGTGAGAGGTCTATTGTGACGGAGCATGAACCGAACGGGCAACTGCCCGGACTGAGCCTGATCATACCGGCGTACAATGAAGAGGCGGCGATTGCCGGGGTCATCAGCCGGGCGGCAGCGGTACTTGCCGACTGCGCCCTGCGGTGGGAGATCATCGTGGTCTCGGACTGCTCCTCGGACCGCACCGCCGAATGCGCGGAGGCTGCCGGCGCCAAGGTTATCATCCACCTTGTCAACAAGGGGTACGGTAATGCGCTGAAAACCGGGATCACCGCAGCGGCATACGGCACGGTCGCAATCATGGATGCCGACGGCAGCTACCCGCCGGAGGAGTTGCAGCGTCTGCTCCCCTTCGCCTCACGTTTCGACATGGTGGTCGGGCAGCGGAGTGGGGTCCATTTCAAGGGGGGCCCCTTCAAGCGGGCCGGCCGCCGGCTGCAGCTGTTTCTCGTGGAATTCACCACCGGCACCCGGATACCGGACGTCAACTCCGGCCTGCGCATATTTCCCCGCGAGACCGCCCTCACCTTCTTCGATACCCTCTGCGGCGGTTTTTCCTTCACCACAAGCATCACCCTTTCCATGCTGATGCTCGGCTATACGGTCAAGTTTGTCCCGGTGGTCTACGAGGCCCGCATCGGCAGGAGCCATGTCCGCTATTACCGGGACACCATGCGTTCCCTGCAGATCATCACCCACGCCATCCTGAAATACAACCCGATCAAGGCGTTCCTGACCCTCAGTTTCATCCCGCTGGCCCTCACCATGCTGGGATGCGTCGGCGCCGGTGCGGCCCTGCTGTTCGAGCGGCCCGTGGCGGCCCTCTGGATGGCCATGGGCGCCCTGATCTGCCTCATGACCGCCCTGCTGGTCTTTGCCCTGGGCATGGTTGCCACCTCCCTCTTTGTCTCTCGCACACCGGCAGCGGCACCGGAAAGGCGGACTGCATAGGTGTGCGGCATCTGCGGTATCATCCGGGGCGGCGGTGATCCACAGCGGAACGTCATAGCCCTGATGAACGGCATCCAGCGTCGCCGGGGCCCTGACGACAGCGGCGTAACGGAAACAGCCGCTGAAGGCTTACTCGCCACCCTGGGGCACACCCGCCTGGCGATCCTCGACCGGACCGGCGGCGCCCAGCCCATGACCTGCACCGGGAGCGGCGTTTCCCTGACCTTCAACGGCGAGATCTACAATCATCCGGCCCTGCGGCGGGATCTTGAATCATACGGCAGGATCTTCCGCACCCGAAGCGACACCGAGGTCCTGCTGCAGGGGTATCTGGCCTGGGGGATTGAAGGGCTGCTGCGGCGCATCGACGGCATGTTCGCCTTTGCCATCTCCGACCCGCGGGAGCGATTGCTGCTCCTGGCCCGGGACCCGGCGGGCCAGAAACCGCTCTACTATGCCGAAGGGGTCAGGAGGCCGGATTTTGCCTTTGCCTCGACCCTGAAGGCCCTGGCAACGGTCCCCTGGTTTGATCACGAGATCGACCGGACTGCACTGGAACTGTTCCTCGACCTGCGTGTCATCCCTGCCCCCTACAGCATCTATCGCAACGCCCGCAGGCTTCCCCCCGGCAGCTACCTCCTTTTCGACGGCACAACGACAACGGTGACGGAGTACTGGTCCCCGTTCTCGATACCGGTACGCAACGAACGGCAGGATGAACGGAAACTGAAGGAGGAGTACCGGGGGTTGCTCGGTGCTTCGCTTGCGGAGACCCTGACCGCCGACGTGCCGGTCTCCCTGCTGCTGTCGTCCGGCATCGATTCCGCCTCGCTGGCATGTGAACTGTCCCGCATGCCGCAACGGGAGGCGGTGACCGCCTATACCGTCGGTTTTCCGGAGCGGGGATTTGACGAGACTGCAGGGGCTTCCGCCATCGCCACCCACCTGGGGCTGCAGCATCGGGTACTGTCATTCGGTGATCTGCCGCTGGACGAGCAGTTGGCCACCCTCCGTGAGACGGTCGATGAACCGTTCGGCGATCCGAGCCTGCTGCCGACCCTGGCGCTCTGCCGGACCGTGGCGGCCAACAGTCGGGTTGCGGTTGGCGGCGATGGCGCCGACGAGCTCTTCGGCGGCTACCCGACCTTTCCCCTGCTCCGCTACTGGCCGACCATCAACCTGTTTCCGGCTGCCGCACGTTTCCTCTGCCGACAGGCGCTGCCGCTCCTCTCCTCACGGAACAGAGGACATTCGGCAGCCATGAAGTTCGAGCGGCTGGCACTCGGACTGGGGGAAAAGGACCACCAGGCATTCGCCAACTGGCTCTGCATCTTCCCGCCGGCTGACTCCGCCCGCCTGCTGGGCAGCAGCCGAAACGACCTGTTCCGAGAGTTCGCCGACAGCCAGATCGGGCCGCTGCCGGTGGATGACCCGGTCAACAGCATGAGCCGTATCTACTTCCGTCTGTTCCTCCCCGGGGTGCTGGAAAAGATGGACCGGGCGTCGATGCACTACTCCCTGGAAACGCGGGCCCCGTTCCTGCAGCGGTCCATAGTCGAATTCGCCCTGTCGCTCCCCGCACGTTTCAAGGTAAGGAACGGCCGGACCAAGTATCTCATGCGCAACTCCCTGGCAAACCGGCTCCCCAAACAGATCACCGGAGCTGCCAAGAAGGGGTTTCTCCCCCCCCTGGCAGGACTGTTTGCCGGCCGGTCGGGCGAAGAGCTCACCGCCCCGTTTCCCGCCACCTGCGACCGGTTCGGCATGGACCGG
The DNA here is from genome assembly GCA_964609805.1 of uncultured Geobacter sp. GTDB lineage: Bacteria > Desulfobacterota > Desulfuromonadia > Geobacterales > Pseudopelobacteraceae > CAIPTY01. The sequence goes on from CAZSTJ010000021.1 coordinate 12,790, forward strand.
AAAGGGGTTCAGGCATTACTGGCGGAGCATCGCAGCGGTCGACACGACCACTCCCAGAGGCTCTGGCTGATCTGCCAGCTGGGGTTTTTCCTGAGCAATGAAGAAGCACCACGGTTGCCGCAAGGGGCGAAAGATGAGTTTTGACCAGTACGCCAACGACTACCGCGAGATCATCAATCGTGTCTCCCGTTTAAGCGGAGAGACCTACGAATCGATCATTGCCCTGCGCATGGCGGTCCTGCGGGCTGAACTCGGCCCACCGGTGTGCGGTACGCACGGCCTGGAGATTCTGGATTTCGGCTGCGGCACCGGGGTCACCGAACAGTACCTGCGGTCGATCTTCCCTGACTGCAGGATTACCGGTATCGACGCATCGGCGGAAAGCATCCGCCTGGCAGAGTTGCAGGGGCTTGATGGAGTATCCTACCTCCACTGTGACGGGCCCCACCTCCCCTGCCCTGACCGGGGTTTCGACCTGATCTATACCAACGGCACCATGCACCATATCCCGGCAGCTGATCGGCAAAACATCCTGGCTGAATTGAACCGGGTCCTGAAACCGGGCGGTACCCTCTGCATCTTCGAGAACAACCCCCGCAATCCGCTGACCGTGCGTTCCATGCGCCAGAACCCCTTCGATGCCGGACTGGATGCGGTGGCACCGGAAGAACTGCAGCATTCGGCGGCAACCGTGGGACTGAAACCTGTTGCCGTACGCTATTACTTCTTCTTCCCCCGCCTGTTGAAACTGCTGCGGGGGGTGGAACACTATCTGAAACGGGTCCCGCTGGGGGCCCAGTACCTGATCCGCCTGCAGCGGACATCACCCTGAACAGCGAGACAGACCGACCATGAACACACCCCTGACCATCATTGACTCCCACGCCCATATCTACGGGCCGGACTTTGCCGCCGACTTCACGGAGATGCTGCAGCGCGCAGCCGACGCCGGCGTCGCCGCCATCCTGACCGTCGGAACCGACATCGAATCCAGCCGCCAATCGGTGGAGCTGGCCGAGAAACACCCCCATATCTACGCATCCGTCGGCATCCACCCCCACGACGCCGCCGGGGTCACCGACGACACCTACCGCATCATCCGCGAACTGGCGCTCTCCAGCCCCAAGGTGGTCGCCATCGGCGAGATCGGCCTGGATTTCTACCGTGACCGTTCCCCCCGCCCTGATCAGGAACGGGTCTTCCGGGCCTTTCTGCGCATGGCACAGGAGTTGGACAAGCCGGTGATCATCCACGACCGGGATGCCCATGAGCAGGTTCTCCGCTGCCTGCGGGAGGAAGGAACCCGGCACGGCGTGCTGCACTGTTTTTCCGGTGACTCCGCCATGGCCGCCGAGGCCATCAACATGGGTCTGTACATCTCCATCCCGGGCACCGTCACCTACCCGGCAAACGAGGCGCTCCGCGAGGTCGTCAGAAATGTCAGCATCGACCGGATGCTGGTGGAGACCGACTGCCCCTACCTGACTCCGGTACCCCATCGGGGCAAGCGAAACGAGCCGGCCTACGTCCGCCTGGCGGCGGAGCGGATGGCGGAGGTCAAAGGACTGTCGCTGGAGGACGTGGGACGCATCACCACCAAGAACGTGCGCGACCTGTTCGGCATCCGCCTCTGGGACCAGTCCACCAAGATCGCATACAAGATCAGGAACTCCCTCTACCTCAACATCACCAATGTCTGTTCGAACCGCTGCAGTTTCTGCGCGAAGTTCGACAACTTTACCGTGAAGGGGCACAACCTGCTGCTGGATGGGGAGCCGTCGTACGCAGAGATCATGGCGGCGGTGGGACAACCGGAGGGGATCGACGAGATCGTCTTCTGCGGCTACGGCGAACCGCTGATCCGGCTGGAGCTGGTAAAACAGGTGGCTGCAGTGCTGAAGGGGCGCGGCTACCACATCCGGATCAACACCGACGGCCAGGCCAACCTGGTCCATGGCCGCAACATCCTGCCGGAACTGGCCGGCCTGGTGGACAGCATCTCCGTCAGCCTCAACGCCCCCGATGCCGCCACCTATGACCGTCTCTGCAACACCCCCTTCGGCGCCGGCGGATTCGAAGGGGTCTGCGCCTTCCTCCGAGAGGCCCGGAAACACATACCGCAGGTCGTGGCCAGCGCCGTTACGGTGCCGGGGATCGACATCGAGGCATGCCGGCGACTGGCCGAGTCGCTGGGGGTAGAGTTCAGGGTCAGGGAGTATGCCGAGGTGGGGTAACTGGGAAGAAAAATAGTTTTGACAATGAAAAAGCCGCATCCGGAAGGATGCGGCTTTGAATTATTGGGGTGGCCAGAGGGGATCGAACCCTCGAATGTACGAGTCACAGTCGTAAGTGTTAACCGCTTCACCATGGCCACCATAAAAGTGAAATATGTAGATAGCCCAAACAGCCTCCCAAGTCAAGCTGTTTTTGCTTTTATCACCCGATGAAGGGCGCAAAAAAGGGCGAGACACAGTGTGCCTCGCCCTTCCAATTCAACCGCTCAGACCGGCTGGATTACCCTTCGGTTTTGGCGGTATCTGCCGGAGTGCCGTCCGGGTTCAGACCGAGCGCTTCCTTGCGGGAGAGCTTGATCTTGCCGTTCTTGTCGACACCGATGCACTTGACCAGAACCTTGTCACCCTCGTTGAGGACGTCGGTGACAACCTTGACCCTGGCGGTGTCCAGCTCGGAGATGTGAACCAGACCGTCGGTACCCGGCATGATCTCGACAAAAGCGCCGAAGTCCATGATCTTCTTGACGATACCCATATAGAGGCGACCTTCCTCTGCCTCCTCGGTCAGACCGCGGATCATCTGGATAGCCAGATCGCAGGCCTCTTTACTGGTGCTGGCGATGTTGATCTTGCCGGTATCCTCGATATCAATGGAAACACCGGTGGTCTCGGTGATGTTACGGATGTTCTTGCCGCCGGTACCGATGACGTCGCGGATCTTGTCGGTCTTGACCCAGATGGTGGTGATGCGCGGAGCAAACGGCGACATCTCCGAGCGCGATGCTGCCAGGGTCTCGGCCATTTTGCCCAGGATGTGCAGACGCCCTTCACGTGCCTGTTTGAGGGCCTGCTGCATGATCTCCTTGGTAACGCCGCCGATCTTGATGTCCATCTGCAGTGCAGTGACCCCTTCGGCGGTACCGGCAACCTTGAAGTCCATATCGCCCAGATGATCTTCATCGCCCAGGATGTCGGAAAGGATGGCAACCTTGTCACCCTCTTTGATCAGGCCCATGGCGATACCGGCAACCGGTGCAACAACCGGCACGCCGGCGTCCATCAGCGACATGCTGCCGCCGCAAACCGATGCCATGGATGAGGAGCCGTTGCTCTCCAGAGTTTCGGAGACGATGCGGATCGTGTAGGGGAAATCGTCATGCTTGGGGAGAACTGCCGAGAGGGCCCGCTCTGCCAGCATGCCGTGACCGATCTCGCGACGACCGGGTCCGAGACGGAAGCTGGTCTCACCAACCGAGAACGGCGGGAAGTTGTAGTGAAGCAGGAAACGCTTGCGGTAGTCACCGAAGAGCGAGTCCATGCGCTGTTCGTCGCTGGAGGTACCGAGGGTGGTGGTAACCAGGGCCTGGGTCTCGCCGCGGGTGAACAGGGCCGAACCGTGGGTACGGGGGAGCAGGCCTGCTTCGGTGGCGATGGGGCGGATGGTGCTCGTGTCACGTCCGTCGATACGGATGCCGGTATCGAGAACGTCGGTGCGGACGCGCTCATATTCGAAGTCGCCCAGGAAGGCCTTGATCTGCTTGGCAGATCCTTCGAACTCTTCCTTGAGTGCCTCAATAGTTTCAGCCTTGATCAGATCGATCTGGTTGTGGCGTTCCTGCTTGGATTTGATCTTGACCGCTTCAGCAATGCGATCATAGGCCAGCTCACGGGTCCGGGCCAACAGCGGCTCATTGACACTCACCGGCGGGACTTCACGTTTGGCCACACCGGCCTTCTTCTGCAGTTCTTCCTGGGCCTCGATCAGCGGCAGCATTGCTTCCTTGGCAAAGAAGACCGCATCCAGCATATCGGCCTCGGAGACAAACTTGGCTTCGCCCTCAACCATGATAATGGCATCGCGGCTGGCAGCAACAACGATCTCAAGGTCGCTCTTCTCCAATTCCTCGGCGCTGGGGTTACAGATCAGCTTGCCATCAACACGACCAACCTTGACGCCGGCGATCGGGCCCTGGAACGGGATGTCGGAAACCATCAGGGCAGCAGAGGCACCGAGCATGGAGAGGATACCGGGATCATTGTCCTTGTCGGCAGAAACAACCGTGGCCATGACCTGGGTGTCATTAAGGAAGTTCTCAGGGAAGAGCGGACGGATCGGCCGGTCGATCAGACGGCAGATCAGGGTTTCGGGATCGGAGGGACGGGCCTCACGCTTGAAATAGCTGCCGGGAATCTTGCCGCCGGCATAGGCCTTCTCGGTATAATTGACGGTAAGGGGGAAGAAATCCTGCCCTTCCTTCGCCTCTTTCTGGGCCACGGCGGTCACCAGGACCATCGTGTCGCCACTGCGCACCATGACGGCACCATTGGCCTGCTTGGCCATTTTGCCGGTCGAAATACTGACGTTCTTGCCGCCGAACTCAACGTTTACTACATGTTCCATTCTCATTCTCCTCGTAGTTGCGTTGGGGCCGTCGATACAATCTCTACTAGGTGATGCTGAAAAACAGCATCGGTGCCATGACGATCAATTTCGAATGATACCGTCGTATGTGAGAAGATGCGACGCAGGCGTACCCAATGGTACGTCGAGGAAGGCATCACCGAATAGACGGCGGCAGGGCCGAAATTCATCGTCATCCCGTAGAAATTCTATCCACGCCCCCAACAGAAATAAATAAAGGGCTGAAAAGCCCTTTGTTTCAGCACCCGCTAAGCAAAAAAGGCACCCTGAAGACCAAAACCGTCAGGGTGCCCTTTTAATTACCTGCGTATGCCGAGTTGCTCGATCACCTTTTTGTACCTGTCAACCTCTTTACCCTTGAGGTAGTCCAGAAGACGACGCCTCTGGCCGACGAGCTTGAGAAGCCCGCGACGGCTGTGATGATCCTTCTTGTGAATCTTGAAGTGCTCGGTTAGATAGGTTATCCGTGCGGTCAGAATGGCAATCTGAACCTCGGGGGAACCTGTGTCGCTGTCATGTTTTTTAAACGTATTGATGATTTCCTGTTTCTTTTCGGTTACCAGCACTGCTAACACCTCCTTTTGTATGTACGATCAACGTTTCGTCGTGAAGTACGTATCAATCCCTTGCATTACTGCAAGCTGAAATTGATACCATACCAGTGTCGTTATGTAAAGCATTAACTTACAAGAAAACCCGTTTCAGAGCCACCCGCTGTCCGGCACCGTTTGATTCATGAAATTCGGCAACAGCAAGCAGCTCTGTCTTGTAGACAAGCCGTACCAGACAGCCATCAGCAAGCCCCGAACAGTCAACCGGTTCAATATCGCCCCATTCGGGCGACCGACCGTGGCTGACAAGAGCTCGTGCCTGTTCACTGACCAACAGCTCCGGCAGATGACCAAGGACAGCAGATGAACTGACAACCAGACTCTCCACTCTCCCCTCCCCGGCTGCCAGTTCCAGTTGTTCAAGGGTTATCGCCGCTGCAGCATGGAAGGGACCACTGGCGGTCCGGCGTAGTTCCTTCAAGGCCGCACCGCACCCAAGCAGATTGCCGATATCCTCAGCCAGAGTCCGCACGTAGGTGCCGCGGGAGCAGTCGACCCGAAAGGCGACCAGGGGCGGTTCAAAACTCATCAGTTCCAGGGAGTAAATCTCGATGCTTCGCGGGGCGCGTTCAACGGTCTGTCCTTGCCGGGCAAGCTTGTACAGCGGTTGGCCGTCGCGCTTGATTGCTGAATACATGGGAGGGATCTGGGTGATCGGACCACGAAACCGGTCCAGGACTGCAGCTATATCTGTCCGGGAGATCCCTCGCCACTCAGCCTCCCGCAGCACCGTTCCGGTCAGATCCAGGGTATCGGTGTTAACGCCGAGCTGCATGACCGCTTCGTAGCTCTTGGTGCCTTCGTCTAGAAAGGGGATGGCCTTGGTGCCGTCATTGACCGCCACCGGCAGTACACCGGTGGCAAAGGGATCAAGTGTACCGGTGTGGCCGACCTTACGGGTGCCGAGAATCCGGCGCACCCGGCTGACCACGCCGTGGGAGGTTATACCGGCCGGTTTGTCGATGATAACAAAGCCGTTTATCAAAGGACCTCATCCACCAACCCATAGACGCGGGCTTTAACTTCTTCGAGGGTTCCTTCAATCGTGCAGCCGGCGGCGTTATGATGCCCCCCGCCCCCCATGGCGGCGGAGAAGACCGCAACGTTGACCTTCCCCTTGGAGCGGAAACCGATCTTGAATCGGCGTTCCTCCAACTGACGGAAGAATATGGCCACCTCCACCCCCCTGATGGAACGGGGATAGTTGACGAAACCATCCGTCAGCTCAGCATCGGCACCGGTATCAGCATACATATCAAGGGTTACCGTCACCGAGGCGGCCAGACCGCCCTTGATAATCTCCAGGGTCGGCAGACAACGGGCAAGCAGCTCCAGACGCTTGCGCGGCTGGTTTTCATACAGTTGTTCCGCCACGTCCCAGGCATTGATGCCGCAGTCAATCATCTCTCCGGCTATGCAGAATGCTTCGCGATTGGCATTGGAATAGCGGAACGAGCCGGTGTCGGTAATAATCGATACGTACAGGCAGAGTGCAGTCTCCAGGTCGAACCGGTAACCGAGTTCGCGGGCGACGCGGTACACCAGGACCCCGGTGGCGGCAGCGGTATGGTCGATCAGATTGTGAGTACCGAAATTTTCGCAGGCAAGGTGGTGGTCGAGGTTGATGATCAGCCCCTTACCGGGAAATGAGCAGAACTCGTCGCCGGCACGGCGAAGCTCACCGATGTCCAGCACGAAGGAAACATCGAATGTCCGGTCGGGGATGTGAGCCTGAACAGTGTCAGCGCCCGGGAGGAATCGGTAGAGATCCGGGACGGGGTCACGATAATGAACGGTGACATCCTTACCGAGTTTGCGAAGCAGAGAAGCCAGCGCCAGAGAGGATCCGACGGCGTCACCGTCCGGTCCCTCATGGGTGGTCAGCAGAAAGGAATGATGGTTCCTGATTTCCTCAGCTATGTTCCGTATCGTCTCGGTCATGCTCCTGCCCAATCTCCTTGAGGATGCTGTCGATCTTGCTGCCGTACTCCTGGGAATGATCATAGACGAACATGATATCAGGGATGTAGCGCATGGCCAGGACACGGCCCAGCTCGCGGCGGAGGAATCCCTTGGCACTGTTTAGTCCCGCTTCGGTGTTCTTCTTGGCTGCGTCGTCACCGATGACCGTAAAGAATACCTTGGCCAGGTGCAGATCAACCGTCACTTCAACCGCGACAATGGTAACAAAGCCGATACGCGGGTCATTGAGCCCCCGCGACAGGATGGCAGAGATGGTTTCGTGGATGGTTTCAGCTACTTTATCGCATCGTTTGTGCTTCATATATGACTCCAGATAGCGATAGAGATTGAGGCAAAGAAAGGTTCATACCCTCTTACCTCTATCTCTACCTCTATCTTTTCCTATGGTTACAGCTTTGTGGCTACCTTCTCGATTTCAAATGCTTCGATGATGTCGCCGATCTTGATGTCGTTGTAGTTTTCCAGACCGATACCGCATTCATAACCGGTGGCGACCTCTTTGACATCGTCCTTGATACGGCGCAGCGAGGAGAGCTTGCCCTCGTAGACCACGACGTTGTCGCGCAACAGTCGGACTTGAGCGTTGCGCTGCATCTTGCCGTCCTGAATGTACGAACCGGCAACATTCCCGATCTTGGGCACCGAGAAGACCTCGCGGATCTCGGCGCGCCCCAGATACTTCTCTTTGAAGGTCGGCTCCAGCAGACCTTCCATGGCCTTTTTCACATCCTCCACCGCATCGTAGATGATGTTGTAGAGACGGATGTCCACGCTTTCCTTCTCTGCCATGTTCTGGGCCTTGACCTCGGGTCGGACGTTAAAGCCGATGATGATAGCATTGGATGCTGTCGCCAGGTTGACGTCGGTCTCGGTAACAGCACCAACGGCTGAATGGAGGACATTGAGCCGGACTGCGTCGGTAGAGAGCTTGCGCAGCGCCTCGCCAACCGCCTCGACCGAACCCTGCACATCGCCCTTGACGATGACGTTGAGGTCCTTGACCTCGCCCTTCTGGATCTTCTGATAAAGCTGATCCAGAGACATGCGGCTGTGTTTCGCCAGTTCCAGCTCACGCTGTTTGATCTGGCGCAGGGTGGCGATCTCCTTGGCCTGTTTCTCATCCTTCATGGCCACAAAGACATCACCCGCATCGGGCACACCCGAAAGACCGATGAGCTCGACCGGCATCGACGGACCTGCCGAAAGGACCTTTTCACCACGGTCATTCTGCATGGCGCGAACACGTCCGGAATGGATGCCGACGACGCAGTAGTCGCCACTCTTGAGGGTACCTTCCTGAACCAGGACCGTGGCAACCGGCCCGCGTCCTTTGTCCAGCTTGGCCTCGACAACCGTACCCTTGGCCTGCTTATTCGGATTTGCCTTGAGCTCCATGACGTCTGCCTGCAGCAGGACCATCTCCAGCAGTTCTTCCAGATTGAGACGTTTCTTGGCCGACACCTCAACCATGGTTGCGTCGCCGCCCCATTCGGAGGCAACCAGCCCGAACTCCATCAGTTCCTGTTTGACCCGCTCGGGGCGGGCATCCGGCTTATCAACTTTGTTGACGGCGACGATGATCGGCACCCCGGCAGCCTTGGAATGGTTGATCGCCTCGCGGGTCTGGGGCATGACACCGTCGTCAGCCGCAACCACCAGGATAACGATGTCGGTGACCTTGGCACCACGGGCACGCATGGCGGTAAAGGCCTCGTGGCCCGGGGTATCGAGGAAGGTGATCTTGCGCCCCTTCAACTCCACGTCATAGGCACCGATGTGCTGGGTGATCCCGCCCGCCTCGCCGGCAATGACATTGGCTTCACGGATGGCATCCAGAAGAGAGGTCTTACCATGGTCGACGTGACCCATGATGGTGACAACCGGCGGACGCTTCTCCAGAGTCTCTTCCGCATCGGGAGTGGACTCGAGGATTTCGTCCAGGTCAACCGCCACGTTTTCAATCTCGTAACTGTATTCAGACGCCAGAATAACTGCCGTATCGAAATCGAGCGGGTAGTTGATGGTTACCATCATCCCCATCTTCATCAGGGACTTAATCAGGTCATTGGCCTTGATACCCATGCGTTTTGCCAGTTCACCGACACTGATGGTCTCGGAGATCCTGATGATACGCTTGATGGCCTTGGGAATAGTGATCTCCGTCGTACGCGCGTTTGAAACCGGGGCGTGACGGTCCTTGCCGCGTTTTTTACCACCCTTGTAGACCGGATCGAAAACCCGTTCACCGCGTTTTTCCAGCAAATCCTGCTTACGCGGCTGTTCTTTCTTCTTGGCGGGAGGCGCACCCTTCTTGACACCACCCTTTGCCGCGTCCGGACCGAAGTTGGGGGCTTCCTTCTTGCCGCCGGGACGGCGGCTGTCACCTGTAGGGAGCGGAGCCGGGGCCAACTGCACCTGTTTCATGCCTGGGGCTGCACCGGGGGATGCCGGACGTCGCTGTCCGGCGTCACCGGGACGAGGAGCCGCAGAACGGGAATCCGTCGGACGTGCGGTGGAGCGGCCGTCAGCGGAATGCGACGAAACCGAGCCGGGGCCGTCCTTCGGGACAACCCGGGTCGGACGGTTGGTGACTCCCGGGATTTCCATACGACCGAGAATACGGGCCTGATTCGGGCCAGCCTTGACCTGCTCAACCGGCGGCACTTCCTTTTCTACAGGGGCGGCTTCAACCGGCTCTTCCACCTTGGCAGTCGTGACCTCAGGTTTCACCTCGACGGGCGGGGCAACTTCAGCAACGGGCTTTGCCACCTCTTTCTCGACCGGCTTAACGATCTCCTGGGCAACCGGCTCTGCAAGGGCTTCCTCAACAGGCTCTGCAGGAGCGGCTTTGGCACGGCGCCTGATAATGGTGGTGGTTACACGCACCTCATCCGCACCGGAATTTTTCTTGGGAGCCTCCAACTTTGCCACAACCTCTTCATCAACCTTCGATGTAGCTGTTTTGGCTTCAACACCGATCTCTTTCAGCTTGGAAATAACCTCTTTGGTTTCCAGCCCCAGCCTTTCAGCCAGACTGCTCACACTTATCTTACTCATAGGCTCCGCACCTCCCCCAGGAAGTTTCTGTATCGTTCGATTTCTTGTTTCAAGCGGGCCACAAATCCACCGGATCTGATGGCCACCGCGCTACGGGGCGCCTTACCAAGAATGGCGCCGTAATCATCTTTATTCATAATACGCCGGCACGTAATCTTGTTGACAACGGCCAGCTGTTCGATCTTTTCGCCGATTGTTTCCGATACATCCTTTGCCACCAGAACCAGCCCCGGCTTGTGGGCCCCTCTCATGGCATCGGTTACCATGGATCCACCGGAAATCACCTGGCCTGCCCGATGGGCAAGACCGATATAGCCCAGGATCCTCTTCAGCATGATACCGGTTAACTCTTCTATCATCTGCTCAGCAGGCGGGACAATGACCTCTTTCTTGAAAGCCCTGCTGAATTGGCGCTGCTTGATGGCAGTTGTCAGACAGCTGCCGCTGATACAGGTGTATGCCCCGCGCCCCGGAAGCTTTGCATCGATATCCACGGCCACCTCACC
>CAZSTJ010000022.1:0-23527 GCA_964609805.1 uncultured Geobacter sp.
ATTGCCTCTTTAAGACAAGCTGTTCAACAACCTTCTAAACTGCCATCCTGAAGGCTTCGTGCAGGACCCTCACAGCCAGTTCGGTATACTTTTCCTCAATTGCCACGGAAACCTTGATCTCCGAGGTGGAGATCATCTGGATATTGATGTTGTTATAGGCCAGTGCGGTAAACATGCGGGCGGCCACACCGGCATGGTTGCGCATGCCGAGACCCACGATGGAGACCTTGCTGATATTTTTGTCGGCAACGACCTCCCGTGCCTTCAACTCCTCAGCAATCGTGGCAGTGATACGATGGGCCTGGTCAAGATCGGCCTTTGATACCGAGAAGGTGACATCGGCCAGACCGGCCTGGCTGACATTCTGCACGATCATATCCACCGAGATGTCCGCGTCTGCCAGGGCCGTCAGGATCCTGGCCGCGGTGCCCGGCGTGTCCGGAACCCCGAGGACCGCAATCTTGGCTTCATTCTTGTCAAACACGATCCCCGTAACCAGTACACCTTCCATAGTCGTATCCTCCGAGGTCACCAGTGTCCCTGCCGCAGTGCCGGAGCCGGAGCGGACATGGATGGTGACGTTATTTTTCTTGGCGTATTCGATGGCGCGGATCTGGACCCCGCGTGCCCCCTGGCTGGCCAGTTCCAGCATCTCGTCGTAGGAGATCTTTTCGATCTTGCGGGCATCGTCGCAGATGGCCGGGTCGGCGGTGAAGATGCCTTCAACGTCTGAATAAAGCTCGCAGACGTCGGCCTTGAGGGCGTGGGCCAGGGCCACCGCCGAGGTGTCACCGCCCCCCCGGCCGAGGGTGGTGATGCTGCCGTTGCCGTCGATCCCCTGAAAACCGGCCACAATCACGATGGTCCCCAGGGTGAGGTCGGTGTTGATCTTGGCGGGGTTGATGTATTCGATGGCGGCGTGGGAGTGCACGGAGTCGGTGATGATCGGCACCTGCCATCCCAGGTAGGTCTTGACCTTGTACCCCATGGAGGTAATGCAGAGCCCCAGCAGTCCGATGGAAACCTGCTCCCCGGCAGAGATCAGCACGTCGTACTCGCGGCCGTTTTGCCCAGGGCACATCTCCCCCGCCATCTCGATCAGACGGTTGGTCTCGCCGGCCCGGGCCGAGATCACCACGACCACGTCCGTGTTGTTGTTATAGGAGTCGATGATGCGTTGGGCGACGACCTTGATCTGTTCCGGTGTTGCCACGGCGTTGCCGCCATATTTCTGGACTACACGTGCCATGCGGTCTCTCCTGATGATAATTCCGTTCTTCCGCGGTCCGGCTTGAAAAATGCCCGGCCGTTTTCACGGCCGGGCAAACTATACCTAGATTGTTGTGCTCTGTCCAGACTAGACGAGGCCGTGGGCGACCATGGCGTTGGCAACCTTGACAAAGCCGGCGATGTTGGCGCCGACGACGTAATTGCCCGGTGCGCCGTACTCGTCAGAGGTTTCGTAGCAGAGGGAGTGGATGTTTTTCATGATGTTCTCCAGTTTGACCTCGGTGTCCTCGAAGGACCAGGAGTCGCGCTGGGCGTTCTGCTGCATCTCCAGGGCCGAGGTGGCAACACCGCCGGCGTTGGCGGCCTTGCCGGGGCCGTAGGCGATCTTGGCGTCCAGGAACACCTTGACACCTTCCGGCGTGGTCGGCATGTTGGCCCCTTCACCGACGGCGATGCAGCCGTTCTTGACCAGGGTCTTGGCATCCTTGCCGTTGATCTCGTTCTGGGTTGCCGATGGCATGGCCACCTGGCAGGGGATGTCCCAGATGTTGCCGTTAGGGACGAACTTGGCATGCTTGTGGTAGTCAGCATAATCCTGGATGCGGCGACGCTCTACCTCTTTCAGCTGCTTGATCAGTTCGACATCGAGACCTTTCTCATCGACGATCACGCCGTTTGAGTCGGAACAGGCGATGCATTTGCCGCCCAACTGATGGATCTTCTCTATAGTGTAGATGGCAACGTTGCCGGAGCCGGAGACCAGGCAGGTTTTACCGTCGAAGGAATCCTTGCGGACCTTGAGGGCTTCGTTGATGAAGAAGGTGGCGCCGTAGCCGGTTGCCTCGGTACGAACCAGCGAACCGCCCCACTTGAGACCCTTGCCGGTCAGTACACCGGCCTCCCAGCGGTTGGTGATGCGCTTGTACTGGCCGAACATGTAGCCGATCTCGCGGCCGCCGACGCCGATATCACCGGCCGGAACGTCGGTGTGCTCGCCGATGTGGCGATAGAGTTCCGTCATGAAACTCTGGCAGAAACGCATGACTTCGTCATCGGACTTGCCCTTGGGATCGAAGTCCGAACCCCCTTTACCGCCGCCGATCGGCATGCCGGTCAGGGAGTTCTTGAAGATCTGCTCAAAACCGAGGAACTTGATGATGCCGAGGTAGACCGACGGGTGAAAACGCAGGCCCCCCTTGTAGGGACCGAGGGAACTGTTGAATTCAACCCGGAAACCGCGATTGATATGCACGTTGCCGCGATCGTCCTGCCAGGGTACCCGAAAGATGATCTGGCGTTCCGGTTCACAGATGCGCTCAATGATCTTGCGCTCAAGATACTGGGGGTTCTTCACCACGACCGGTCCCAGGGACTCGAGGACTTCGAGAACAGCCTGGTGGAATTCGGTTTCACCGGGGTTGCGCTTCAGCACGTCGTTGTAGATACTTTCGAGCTTTTCATCCAGTTTTGACATTACCGCCTCCTGAAATGGTATAAATGTTGCCAGCTGTGCACACAAATTAAACAAGCGTCCTGGCGACAAGCCTATTTTGTAAGCACAAACCGTTCCCGAAAAGGCAATGCTGTATAAAATTTAGTCAAGTGTGCTGAAAATAAAGGCGAATTTGCTGGTTGGTGGTGCTGCTTTTGTGGGCATGGTGTGCGGGTGTGGGTACACAAACTACTCTGCTGAGTAGGTGCTTGTATACACAGATGGTTGGTTTAGCGATAGTAAAATGGCATTGTCTGTGCAACAGGGATATGCGGCATGTGAGTGCCACCATTCCCGGATTGCGGCAACGATGCCCGGCTGTATCAGCTACAGACCGGGTTTTATTGTGCCTTAAGCTGGAAATACCGGCTTGAAACTTTGATTTTGTTCGGGTACAAAGACAGTCCTACCTGTCAAATGGCAGACAGTTGTGCACAAAAAATATGCAGTAAATGCCCAGAGGTTGCTCATGCTGATTGTTGTCTGTATCAAACAGGTTCCCGACACCACCCAGGTCCAGATCGATCCGGTCACCAATACCCTGGTGCGTGACGGCATCCCATTTATCGTCAACCCATATGACACCCATGCCTTGGAGGAGGCACTTCGCCTCAAGGACCGGCTCGGCTGCCGGGTGGCGGCCATCTCCATGGGGCCGCCTAACGCCGAGGCCACCCTGAAGAAGGCGCTGGCCCTGGGAGTCGACCACGCTATCCTCCTCTCCGACCGGGTCTTTGGCGGTGCGGATACCCTGGCCACCAGTAATGTCCTCTCGGCTGCGATCCGCAAGCTGAATGCCGAGGTGGATCAGGTCGGTCTGGTGTTGTGCGGCAAACAGACTATCGACGGGGATACGGCCCAGGTGGGGCCCGGTATTGCCAGTCGTCTGGAGTATCGCCAGTTGACCCTGGTGGACAAAATAGTCGATCTGGATCTCGATGCCCGGCGAATCAGGGTCAGTCGTAAACTGGAGGGGCGACACGAGATCGTCGAGGCACCGCTGCCGGCCATGCTGACGGTGGTGAGGGAGCTGAACCGTCCCCGTTATCCCAAGGTGCCGATGCGACTTGCAGCCGCCACCTCCGAGGTAACGGTCTGGAACAATCAGGTCCTGAAGCTGGATGAACAGAAGATCGGTCTGAAGGGCTCGCCGACCTGGGTCTCCAAGATCTTCTCGCCGGAACGTGCCAAGGGAGAGATACTGGGGGACGGCTACACCGACCCGGAAGGAACAGCCAGGATGCTGTTGGAGAAATTGCAGGCCAAGGACATGCTGCCGCTGTAATTCTGTTCGAGGTTCGGTGCTCGGTGTTACGAACCTCAAACCTGGAACCTGGAACTTCGAACTTAGAACGTAAGGAATTGAATAATGACCGAACCGAAGAAACCAAAAAAGCCTCGCGGCGTCGCCAAGCTCATCGAAGGGAAGTGCATCGCCTGCGGTGCCCGTTGCCAGAGCGCCTGCCCGGTCAATGCCGTGGACATGACCGACAGCGGCGAGCCGATCATCCTGACCCCGAAGTGTATCGGCTGCCTGAAGTGCGTCAAGATCTGCCCGGCCTCGGCCTTGGAGATGTATTTTACCCCCGAGGAATTGAAGATTCTGGAGGAACTGGCCAAGGCTGCCGGCGGGGTCGTGGAGGAAGAGGTCGACGAGGAAGCCGCAGCACTTTCAAAGAAACTGGCCGAGTACCGTGGCGTGTGGGTCTTCGTGGAACAGACCGAAGGGGAACCGGCCAAGGTCTCCTGGGAACTGCTGGGGGTCGGCAAGGGATTGGCCGAATCGCTGGGGGTTGAACTCTGTGCCGTGGTTATGGGGGAGAATGTTGAGCATCTTTGCATGGAAGCCTTTGCCTATGGTGCCACAAAGGCCTATCTGCTGGATGCGCCGCTTTATCGCAACTACCGGACCGAGGCCTATGTGGAGGGGTGCTGCCACCTGATCGAGACCTACAAGCCGGAGGTGATCCTCATGGGGGCCACCGGCATGGGTCGCGACCTGGCCGGCGCCGTCGCCACCCGGGTTGCCACCGGCCTGACCGCCGACTGCACAGGGCTAGCGATAGACGACAAGCGCAACCTGATGCAGACCCGTCCGGCCTTCGGCGGCAACATCATGGCCACCATTATGTGCGACAAGTTCCGCCCCCAGATGTCAACGGTCCGTCCCAATGTCATGCCGATGCCGGAACGGATCGAGGGGGCGAAGGGGGAGATCATCCGTGACCCGTTCACGGTGCCGGAGGAGAATATCTTTACCAAGGTCATCGAGATCATCCGTGACGCCAAGAGCAAGGGTGCGGTGGATATTACCGGCGCCGAGTTCATTGTCTCCGGCGGGCGCGGCATGATGGGCCCGGAAAATTTTGCCATGCTCCAGGAACTGGCCGATGAGCTCGGCGGTGTAGTGGGTGCCTCACGCAGTGCCGTGGACGCCGGCTGGATGCCGGGAGATCGCCAGGTAGGACAGACCGGCAAGACGGTGCGTCCCAAGATCTACATCGCCTGCGGCATTTCTGGCGCCATCCAGCACCTAGTGGGGATGCAGGATTCGGACATGGTTATCGCCATCAACCGCGACAAGAATGCCCCGATCTTCGAGGTGGCTACCTACGGCATCGTTGGCGACCTGTTCCAGGTGGTGCCGGCCATAACAAAGACGCTCCGGGCTATGAAAGAAAACAGGAAATAGGCGAAAGCAACTGGGGATCAGGGACGAGGGACTGGTAAAATCCCATCCCCGGTCCCCGGTTACCCGTCACTTGTCCCCCTCAAGAGGTTATTACATGACACACAATCCGACTCTATTTGCACTGCTCCTCTGCACCGCCCTGGCTGTCTTCGGCTGGGGGTGCTGGAAACGGTTCCGCCTGATCTCCCTCGGCACTGCCGAGGACCGCTTCGACAACATCGGGGTCCGCATCGGCGAGATGCTGCGCTATGCCTTCGGCCAGAAGCGGGTCCTTGCCAAGCCCTTCGGCATCAATCATTTCGTGATCTTCTGGTCATTCATGATTCTCCTGGTGGCCAATACCGAATTCATCCTGAACGGGCTCTTTCCCCAGACGATCAAGCTGATCAAGCTGCCGTTCGAGATCTATGTTCCCCTGGCTTTCATGATCGACGTTGCCTCGATCCTGGCTCTCTTGGCGGTTTCCGTGGCTGCGGTACGACGGCTCTTTGCCCCTCCCTATCCGGAGGCACGCACACCGGAGGCCTTTTTTATCCTGGGGCTTATCGCTGTCCTCATGCTGGCCTCGTTCGGGCTCAATGGCTCCGAGTTGGCCTCGTTCATGGTCAGGTCCAAGTCAGATCCGGCAACATTTCTGGCGAATGCCCAAAAAATGATGCCGGTTTCTGCCCAGGTGGCCGCGATGCTGCCGCAGGCGCATCTTGGCCTGATCCATGAGATCTCCTGGTGGGCCCATGCAATCGCGCTGCTCCTCTTTATGTGCTATCTGCCGAACAGCAAGCATATGCATATCCTGACCGCAATCCCCAACTGCTTCTTCCGGAGGCTTGAGAAGCCGAATACCGTGCCCCGTGAAGAGTTCACCGCCGGGAACACCTTTGGCGTTGCCCGGGTTGACCGTTACAGCTGGAAGGATCTGCTGGACTCCTTCTCCTGCACCGAGTGCGGCCGCTGCCAGAATGTCTGCCCCGCCGGCATTACCGGCAAGCCGCTCAATCCGCGCGGGGTGATTCATGACATCAAGGTCAACCTGCTTGAGAACGGCTCATTGCTGAAGCAGAAAGGTGAGCCGGCCACCCCGCTGATCGGCGACCAGGGGGAGGGAAGCATCTCCGAAGAGGCGATCTGGTCCTGCACAACCTGCGGCGCCTGCATGGAGGCCTGTCCGGTATTCATCGAGCAGATGCCCAAGATCATCCAGCTGCGCCGACACCTGGTGGAAACGGAGTCGCAGTTTCCGGAGGAACTGCTCAACCTGTTCGAGAACATGGAAGGGCGGAGTAATCCTTGGGGCATTGCCCCCTCCGAGCGGACCAAGTGGTGCAGTCAGCTGGAGGTGAAGAACTTCGACCGGCATACGACCGAATATCTGCTCTATGTCGGTTGTGCCGGATCGTTCGACTCCCGCAACAAGCACGTCAGCGTGTCGGTTGCCCAGCTGTTGGACAAGGCGGGGGTCTCCTGGGGGATCCTGGGCAAGGATGAGAAGTGCTGCGGCGACAGCGTCCGTCGTCTGGGGAACGAATACGTCTTCGACCGGATGGCGCGGGAAAACGTGGAGATCTTCCGTGAGCGGGGGGTGAAGAAGGTCATCACCCAATGCCCGCACTGTTTCTCCACCCTGAAAAACGATTACCGCCAGTACGGTCTGGAGCTGGAGGTCATTCATCATGCGGAACTGCTGCGCAATCTGGTGGAGGACGGCCGCCTGAAGCTGGACAAGACGACGACCGATCTGGGGGCCACGGTGTTCCACGATTCCTGCTATCTGGGCCGGCACAATGATGTCTATGATGCCCCACGCCAGGTGATTGAAATGGCTACCGGCAGTGCCCCGGCCGAGATGGAGCGCAATCGCGGCAACGCCTTCTGCTGCGGTGCCGGTGGCGGCAGGATGTGGATGGAGGAGCATACCGGGGAGCGCATCAACCTGACCCGGGTAAAGGAGGCGCTGGAAGAGAAGCCGGAGACGATCTGCGTCGCCTGCCCCTACTGCCTGACCATGTTCGAGGACGGCCTCAAGGATGTCAAGGCGGACAATGTCAAGGTGAGGGATGTGGCAGAGGTCATGGCCGAGGCGGTGCTCCGTCAGTAACCAGCTGATGCACTGAGGCTGAGAGAACTCTACTCCTGAGAGAAACAGCCGGAAAATGAAGGCTCCGCACGTATACGCGGGGCCTTTTTTTTACTGCTGGCATATTCAATGCAGACCTCCCCGTATCCGATTGTTCCGGGAGGAGTTGCGAATGAGAAATATACTGATCTGTGATGACGAGCCGATCATCAGAATGAATCTGAAGGCCATGCTGGCGGAACTTGGTTTCGATGAGGTCCTGGAGTGTGGAGACGGCAGAAGTGCCGTGGAAATGGCGCTTGGAAGCTATCCCGACATGATGATCCTTGATGTTTCCATGCCGGAGATGGACGGCATAACTGCGGCCTGTGAGGTCAGAAAAAAACTCAAGATACCGATATTACTGCTGACAAATGCCCATGATGCCGCGACTGTCAAACGGGCATCCGAATGCGGAATTGCCGCTTTTTTAACCAAACCGCTTCGCAAGCAGGACCTGCTCCCGGCCCTTGAACTTGCCCTGCATCATGTGGAAGAGGTGGAGGAGCTGAAAGAAAAGATCGAAGATCTGCGGGAGACCATCGAGAACCGCAAGATCATTGAAAAGGCGAAAGGGATGCTGATGGAAAAGCACCGTGTGCCTGAGGCCGAAGCGTATCGCACCATGCAGAAAATGGCCATGGATACCCGCAAGAGCCTGCGCCAGGTGGCCGACAGTATATTGAAGGACAAATAAATACCGTAGAACGGTAAAGGTAGAGAACGGTTATTCAGAACACAGCCACTCTTTACCTTTACCTGTAGTTCCTCCCCAGAGGGCTGGCCTCCACCAGTTTACCGACCAGCAGTTCAATCTCCGCAGCAACCTTCTGATCAACCTTTCGGTGCCAGCGTTTCGGTATCCCCTCCATGCCGTAGTAAGCACCGGCCAGCATGCCGCAGATGGCACCGGTCGTGTCGGCATCCCCCCCCTGGTTGACCGTGCCGATCAGGCAATCCTCGAAGGATGTTCCACGAAAAAACCAGTGAAAGACGGTCTGCATGGTATCGACCACATAGCCGGTGGCAAGGCCCCGGTATGGTTCGAATGCGAAGGTCGGAAAACGTGCCACCAGGCCGTCCGCCTGGCGACGCAGCCTGCTTTTTTCAGCCCCGCAGACGGCTAGGTGCAACATGGAGCCGAGGCAGAGACAGGCGGCATCGGATACCGGGTTGTTATGGGTCAGGTGGGCTTGTTCTAGGGCATATTTTTTCAGCAGCTGTTCGTCAGGAAGTGAAAAGAGGGCCGCCGGCAGGATCCGCATGGCTGCCCCGTTGCCGGCATCCCATTCATTAGGCGGCATCTCGATGGTGCCATGGAGCATGTAGGCTCGGATCCCCTTGCGGCAGGTATCGCCGCAGTCCACCGGTCGGGACTTGAGCCAGACGGCAAAGTTGTCCGCAATGGCCTCCAGGGGCCAGGTCTGGTTGTTGACGATGGCCCGGGCGACGCAGAGGGCCATCTCGGTGTCGTCGGTGACCTGACCCGGTTTGAGCCGGAGCCACCCGCCACCGATGATATCCTTGAATATGCCGTATTTTGAGGCAATTTCCGAGGCGGTCATGAACTCTACCGTGGCCCCCAGGGCATCGCCGACCGCCATGCCAATGAAGGCTGCACGGGCGCGATCCCTGATTTCGTCGAGGTTGTAACTGTTGAACATGAATTTTCCTGTCTTTAGAATAACACGGAGCAACGGAGCAACTGAGAATTACGGTATGCAAGGAGTAATCCGAGAGTTAAATGCTTAAATAGTGTGCATACCCGATGTGGATGGCTGTATAAAATCTCTTCTAACAAGCACGGTGATCATTGACGTGGTCGTGATGTAATCCTCTCCGTTGCTCTGTTGCTCTGTGTTTCAGGGGGTTGTTACACAGTATGGTAAATCTGGCACGTATTATGCCTAATGCCTTAATGAAGGCAACGAAGCCCGCGGGGAATCCCTCGCGGGTTTTTTTATTCGCAACGTGACGGAAGGAGAGCAATTATGGCAACAGCGTGCGACATGAAGAACAAGATCCAGGGGCACCCCTGTTTTGGGGGCAATCACCATAAGAACGGCCGGATGCATCTGGCGGTTGCGCCGAAGTGCAATATCAAGTGCGGTTACTGCTCCCGCAAACATGACTGCGCCAACGAGTCGCGCCCCGGTGTTACCAGCAGGCTGCTGACCCCCGAGGAGGCTATCATAAAGGTACGGGAGGTCATGGCCAGCCCGGTGGTGGGGCCGATCATCAAGGTGGTCGGTATTGCCGGCCCCGGCGATCCGTTGGCCAACGAACAGACCTTTGAGACCTTTGAACTGGTGAAGAAAGAGTTTCCGCACCTGATGCTCTGCATGAGCACCAATGGCCTGTTGCTCCCCGAGTCCATCGACCGGTTGTACGCCCTGGGGCTGCACAGTCTCACGGTTACGATTAACGCGGTCGATCCGGAGGTCGGGGCACAGATCTACCGGCATATCATCTATCACGGCAGGCATTACACCGGGGTCGAGGGGGCGAAAATCCTCATCGACAACCAGTTCGAGGGATTGAAGCGGGCCGGCGAGCTGGGGCTGACCATCAAGGTCAACACGGTGCTGACCCCCGGAGTGAACGACGATCAGATACCGCTGATTGCGAAGCGGGTAAAAGAGCTGGGGGCCTTTGTGATGAATATCATGCCGATCATTCCCCAGGCCGAACTGGCCCATGTGGCGCCGCCGACCGAGGAATATCTGGGGCAGGTGCGAAAGGAAAATGAAGGGATCATCGGCCAGTTTGCCCACTGCAAGCAATGTCGGGCCGATGCCATAGGCCTGATCGGCAAGGATCTGAACATGACGATCGCCGAAGCGGCGTGCCCGTCACCATGATTGTCGAGCCGTTTCAACAGGGCGATGTGGCCGGTTTTCTGGAACTGGCTGCCCGTGAGGGGTGGATAGCCGAAGCGTGGGAGTTTGATTTCCTGTTGTCGGCATTTCCCGCCGGCTGTTTCACCGCCCGGGATCGTGAGGGTACCCCCTGCGGATATGTGACATCGCTCCGTCATGAGCGTAGCGGCTGGATCGGTAACCTTATCGTTGATGAGCAGAGCCGCGGCAGGGGGGTCGGTGCGGCTCTGTTCAACAGGGCCCTGGGTGCCCTCCGGTCGGCCGGTGTCTCAACCTGCTGGCTCACCGCATCGCCATCGGGAAAGTCACTCTATGAGAAGCAAGGATTTGTCACGATCGATACGATTATCCGGTGGTGCGGTACCGGCCGGCAGCGTCATGTCGCACCTCGCCCGACGAGGGATAACCCGGAGGCCACTCTGCCGCATGGCGGGATAGATCTTATGGCGTGGGGAGACCGGCGGAATCGACTGTTGCAAGAGGTCGTCGGACGGGGGGTGCTGCTGCGGGAGGACGATGGTTTTCTGGTAGTGCAGCCCGGCGCTGCCGCCTGCCAGTTCGGGCCGTTTGCCGCACTGGACTATGGCAGCGCGTCCCGGCTCTTCGATACGGCACTTTCTACGGTGCCCAGGGGGGGGCGGTTCTGCATGGATGTGCCGCATTCCAACCGGGCGGCAGCGCGGATGCTGCAGAGACGGGGAGCCCTTGTGGCGGGGAGCGCCGAGCTGATGTATGCCGGTGCACGACCGGCCTACCGGGGGGAGTACCTGTACGGGCTGGCAACCATGGGGAGCTGCGGCTAGATCCCGGTGGATGAAGCCTAAAGCGTCATACGTGGTTCGAAGCGGGCCCGGGGTTCATCATACGGTTCCCAGAACCGGAAGGTGTCTCGCCCCGCCTTTTTAGCGGCATACATGGCGCGGTCAGAGGCGATCTCCAGCTCTTTCGGGGTTCCGCCATTCTCCGGGAACATGCTGATACCGATGCTCGTTGTTACATATTCGGGATACCCGTCAATGATGAATGGCTGAGTAAAGACCTCCCGAAGCTTTGTTGCCATTTCTACCAGTCGTTCCCGGTCGCCGCAGTCGGTGAAAATGATGCAGAATTCATCACCTCCCTGGCGGCTGATGGTATCGAGGTCGCGTTTGCAGCAGCTCTTGATCCGCTCGCTCGCCTCCCGCAACACCTGATCTCCCTCCTCATGGCCGAAGGTGTCGTTAATGTCCTTGAAATTATCCAGATCCAGGGTCAGCAGCCCGAAATTCATCCCATAGCGGCGTGACTTGGCGATGGCCTGTTCAAGCCGGTCCTCGAACAGGCGACGATTGGCCAGCCCGGTCAGTGGGTCGTGGAAGGCCAGATCACGGATTGTTTGCTCGTTAATGATCCGCTCGCTGATATCACGTATGATCTCCACGGTCCCGGTAATGTCGCCGCGGGCGTCCCGAATGATCGAAGAAGTGCTTTCAATGTGCAGGGTGGTGTTGTTGATTGTATAGCTGCGGCAGGCTGAGTGTGGCATACCGTCCTGCAGGGAGAGGAGGGTCGGGCAGTCGGTGCAGGGCTGTTCGTGCCCGAACAGTTGGTAGCATGCGGAGCCGATCCGGTCGCCGAACATGGCCGTCATGGCCTTGTTCTGGTACTGAATCCGGAAATCAAGATCCTTGATGGTGATCCCCTCGCCCAGCGATTCGACAACGGCCCGGAACTTCTCCTGCTCATTTTCCAGGCGTAGCCGGTCGTTGAAGGCATCCACGCACCGCTTTACGGCCCAGAGCAGCTTTTCGTATTCAATCGGTTTGAGGATGTAATCGTTAAACCCGAGTTCAATGGCTGTGATCAGGCAGCTGGTTTCACAATGGGCTGATGTGGCGATAATCTGGGTGTTCGTATCAAACTGCCGGATGCGTTTTACCAGTTCCAGGCCGTCCATGTCCGGCATGCTGATGTCGGTCACAATGACCGGGTACCTCTTCTCGGCAAGCCGTGCCAGCGCCTCGCTGCCGTTACCGGCAGCCTGCACCCGGGCCCCGTGCCTTTCTATGCTGCGGGAGAGGAGAAGCGCGGAGACGGGGTCGTCCTCAACCACCAGGATATCGATACCCGTCAGACTAATATCAAGGCTGTAATTTTTCATGATCTGCCTGCCTTTTACGGGGCCGTGGCCGAGGGCTGCTCAGGTCCGGAGTAGCTGCACGGAGCCGATACAGTGCGTCACAGATGGTTCAGTATGGACTTCAACTCATCTATCTGCAACGGTTTTGCCAGATAGCCGTTGAAGCCGTTCCGAAGGAAATATTCCCGGTCACCCTTGAGGGCGTGGGCCGTCAGGGCAATGATCGGGATGCTCCCTCCTTTGGCGACCTCTTCCCTTCGAATCTGCTGCAGCGCCTCCTCACCACTCATGACCGGCATCTGGACATCCATCAGGATACAGTCGAAACGGCCATTTCTCCAGGAATCAACCGCCTGTTCGCCATTGTCACAACAAGAAACCGAGTGTCCCATTTTGTTCAAAATGGTGCGGATGAACTTCTGATTGATGGCATTGTCTTCTGCTACCAGAATCGAATAGTACGAACCGTTCCAATGGTCCGTATCGCCGGTTGTGGCGACAGCTTCAGGCAGATGTGAACCTGTGACAAAGGGGATCGTCACGCTGAATTCGCTCCCCTGTCCCGGGTTGCTTTCAACGTGGATGCTTCCCCCCATCATCTCCACCAGCTTGCTGCTGATGGCAAGTCCCAGGCCGGTGCCGCCGTATTTGCGGGTTGTGGAAGAATCGCCCTGGGTAAAGGCGTTAAAGACCTTCCGGACCTGATCGGGGGCCATGCCGATGCCGGTGTCGGCAACGGATATCCTGACGGCCGCGGTGTGCTCGACCCTGTTCACAACCGAGACGGAAACCTGTATCGCTCCCTGGGACGTGAATTTGATGGCATTGCCAAGCAGGTTGAGGATGACCTGTTTGAAGCGCAGTTCATCACCCAGAACAATCTGCGGGGCGTCAGGGAGTGACACCAGGCCGACATCGAGACCCTTGCTGTCGATCAGTTGCCTCTGGCTGTTAATTACCTCAGTGATGGCATGTTCCAGAGAAAATTCCGCATGCTCAAGCTCAACCCGTCCCGATTCTATCTTGGAAAGATCGAGGATGTCGTTGATCAGGGTCAGAAGGTTTCGCCCCGAGGTTTCGATGTAGCCGAGGTATTCCTGCTGCTCATCATTGAGATCGGTCATGCCGAGCAGTTGGGTCATGCCGATGATCCCATTCATCGGGGTACGGATCTCATGGCTCATGTTGGCCAGAAACTCCGACTTGGCCCGATTGGCACCTTCTGCGGCGACCCGGGCGTTGCGCATCACCTCTTCGTAGGATACTTGTTCGGTCACATCCTCCACGACCTCTATGACAGCGGTGATCTCCCCTTTGGAATCAAGCACCGGTGTCGAGACGACCTTGTAGTTCCTGACCCCCCCCGGTGTGGGGGTTTCGGTGGTCGCCACATGGGGCTGCCCGTCTGCCAGGGTCAGCAGGACCGGGCACCAGGGGCAGGGTGAATCTTTCGGCGGGGTGTTGAACCCCATGTAACAGAGCGGCTTGGTGCTGGTGTCCAGATCCGGGAACCACCGCCTCATGACCGGGTTCAGGGAATTGATCCGCAGGTCTGGGGAGAGCACCGTAATGCCGACCCCCAGATTGTCGAAAATCGATGTGAACATTGCTTCGCGGGAGATTAAGAGCTGCTCTGTTTCATGCTGGGCGGTAATGTCGTTGATGATAGAGAACAACATGGTTTTTTCTGAAAGTTTAACTGGGGTGCTTTGGACTAATACGGTCCTGATCTCACCACTCTTCAGACGATGTGGTACCGTGATCTGGTTAGTCTGACCTTCAGCAATCCGCTTGCGTAGCTCAGCATGTTTCTCCGTGCCCATCATGTTGATTTCATCAATATTCATATGCCGCAGTTCGTCAGGAGAGTAGCCGTAATAGCGGGTTGCGCTCTGGTTCGAGTCGACAATTGCGCCGTTTTCGGCATCTATCAGCAGAAAGACGGCGCTGTGCTGGTGGAACAGGCTGCGGAACCGCTCCTCACTCTGACGGAGGGCTATGTGCTGGGATGATAAATCGGCCACGACACCGTTGTATGCCAGGGCCAGGGCGCCGATCTCGTCTCCTGAGTTGAAAGGCGGCGGCAATGCTGTACCGGCATTTTCCGGAGCAGTTAGATAACTTGTAATTCCGGTAAGCGGAGAAAGTAAGTGCCGCATCATGAACCAGATGCCGCAGACAACCATGAGTGAAAAGGCGGCCAGCCCGCCGAGGAAGTAGCTCCGCGCCGAGCGGATTGGGGCAAAGGCCTCGTCGGCGGGAAAGTTGGCGCCGAGGATCCAGTCGGTGCTTTTCAGCCGTTTGAAGGAAGCCAGGACGTGCAGTCCTCGCGAATTGACCGTCTCCCCGCTCCCCTCAAAGCCGGCAACGGCTTTGTCGTACATCGGATTTGACCCGGGTGGGACATCTCTCTTCATGATCCTTGACCGGTCGGGGTGCATGACCATGGTGCGGTCGAGGGTGAACAGGTAGAGATAGCCCTGCTGTCCACTTTTCATGGTCGTCAGGTCCGCCAGCAGGTTATTGTTGCCGAGGAGGTCAAAACTGCCGCCAAGAACAGCAATAATTTTTCCCTGCCGGTCGCGGACCGGAGCGGTCAGCATGATGGCGGGGTGACCCGGTGTGTGGGTTGAAGTATATGGATCTGATATGAAGGGCTTTCCTGTCGATATGGTTGTGCGGAAATAGTCACGGAACGAGATGTCCCTGCCGCGGCGCCCATCTTTGTAGGGAGATTCGGCAATGAGCTTGCCGTCTGCAGAAAAGAGAAACAGGGCGTTGTCGAAGATCTTTTTGAGTGCATAGCGGGAATCGAGAAATTTCTGAGCTGAATTGGGATCATTGATCTGTTCCGGCTTAATATGATCAGCGACACTGACCAAACCACCCTGCACAATCTCCAACTTGTCATCGATAGCCTGTGCCAGTGAGGTGACATAGGAAAACTGGCTGATCTGGATGGTTTCCCGGATCGTATGCTCCAGGTACTGATCTCCCAGGTAGCCGCAGAAAATGCTGAAGAACATAAACAGAACCACCGACGCGGTAGCGGTACGTGTCTTAAGGCTTCTTTTCGGAGTGCGCGGGGGAACGTGTGTCATGAATTGGCCCGTATTATTAGTTTGTTGTAAACAATACCTTAAATGAGAAATTTTTCAAGCGGGTTGAGGTTACTCGCGAACAATGTGGCACACCCAATGCAACGTATGATTTTCAGCAGATACGTGAACACGGCAACGACGCCGCGTCCCCGCTGGGGGCGCGGCGTTTTTTACTGGTACGGGGGTACCTATGAAATGCACAGAAATGAGGCAGGAAATCATTATTGATGATACCACCCTGCGCGATGGTGAGCAGACTGCCGGTGTTGTATTCTCGAAGCGGGAGAAACTTGCCATTGCCCGCATGTTGGATTCCATCGGTGTGGGTGAGATCGAGTGCGGCATACCGGCCATGGGGGATGAAGAGCGCACAGGAATCAAAGCCCTGGTAGATCTGGGGCTGAACGCCCGCCTGATTACCTGGAACCGGGCCCTGATACCGGAAATCAAGGCCACCATCGCCTGCGGCGTCGGGGCCGTGGATATTTCCCTGTCGGTCTCCGATCAGATGATCGCCCACAAACTGCGCAAGGACCGTGAAGCTGTCAAGGAACAGCTCAAGGTAGCCCTCGGTTTTGCCAAGGAGCACGACCTGTATGTCTCCGTTGGTGGCGAGGATGCCAGCCGGGCCGATCTGGGCTTCCTGGTGGAGTTGATGGAGATCACCCGCGCCCTGGGCGGAGACCGATTCCGCTATTGTGACACCTTGGGGATCATGGACCCCTTTACCATGTTCGAGAAGGTCAGCTACCTGAGGCAGGCGGTTCCCGAGGTGGATATCGAGGTCCACACCCACAATGATCTGGGGATGGCGACTGCCAATGCCATTGCCGGTATCCGTGCCGGCGCCCGCTTTGTCAACACGACGATCAACGGATTGGGTGAGCGGGCCGGCAATGCGGCCCTGGAAGAGGTGGTCATGGGACTCAAGCATGCCTGCGGCATCGAGACCGGCATTGATACCCACCGGTTCCGGGAGATGTCCCTGTTTGTGGCTAAGGCATCGCACCGGCCGTTGCCGGTCTCCAAGCCGGTGACCGGTGAGCGGGTCTTCGCCCATGAATCCGGCCTGCACGCAGACGGAGTCATCAAGGATCCTCATAATTACGAGGGATTTGACCCGGCCGAGGTGGGGTTGACCCGCAGTATCATAGTCGGAAAACACTCAGGCACCAGCGGGCTCATCGAGCGTTACCGGAGCATGGGGATCCTGGTTGATCGTGCCCAGGCCGAGCCGCTGTTGGAACGGGCCCGGATTATGGCCGGCAAGCGCAAACGCGATCTGTCCAACTGTGAACTGATGGCAATTTATCTTGGTGGTGGTGAACTGCCCAAGGCAGCATGATCCATCGGTTCCGCTCATAGATAGGATAAGCAGGAAGTAAACAGGGCTGGTGAGCTGAATTGAATCACCGTTAGTGAATGGAGCCGAACCAAAGGAGGATATCATGTGTGAAGCAGGGATGAATTTCGTACCGATCGCCGAGGCGGCACGGTTACTGGAAACCACCGAGATGCGGGTGCTGATGATGCTGAAGAAGCAGGAGCTGGTGGGGAAGCAGGAGAATGAAAGCTGGTACGTGGATAAGGCCTCACTCCAGCTCTGCGGCAAGCCGAAGGCCGCTGATGTCGTCCGGCCGGGGGGGTGTGGCGGCGGCTGTAGTAGCGGTGGTGGTGGCGGCTGCGGCGGGCATTAAGTACCCGTCAGATTACCGGAGGTACACATGTCCATTATAGTCAAGGCATCGGACCTGAAATTCAAATATCCGCGGGATATCCCGAATCGGGACGAGCCCAAGTTCACCGGACTGCCCGATCCGGCGCCGTTCAATCGTGACGACCTGTACGATGTCTTGGCGATGATGACCGCGGTTATGAACGATCTGGAGAGTGACGACGGGGAGGTCCTGAACATGCTGGAAGACCTGCTCAACCAGATGCCGCGCTTCATCTCCACCAGAGGGGAGGTCTACGACTATCTCCTCGGATCGGCCCGGGAATGCTTGAGGCCGTAGGTGATATCTGGTCACAGCGGGAAAACGGGCTGATTGCGGTTACCACGAATGGCTCGCTGACCAGGGATGGACGGGCGGTGTTGGGGCGAGGTGTCGCCCGGCAGGCTCTGGGGTATTATCCTGAGGTTGCCATAATTTTAGGCAGATATTTGGCGGCAGAGGGTAATCATGTCCATGATCTGGGTAATGGTCTGGTCAGTTTTCCGGTGGAGGAAACCGCCTGGTCCCAGCCCGATCTGCGCATCATCCGGAATTCTGCGCGAGAGATAAGGGACTTGGCGGATCGGAATGGGTGGCAATGCGTTTTCGTGCCGCGCCCCGGGTGTGGTGGCGGCGGTCTTGCATGGAAAGATGTCAAACCGTGTCTGGAACCATGGCTTGACCATCGCTTTACGGTAATCAGCCAGCAGTAAGCAGGTTAAAGCACTACCTCAAATCTGCGCTATACTCATCAGACGTCTTCACAAAGGAGTGGCCGATCATGTACCCATCCGGCACGTCGGGAAACAAATCCCGCACCCCCTATCACGAATTCTACGCTGACGACTTCACCCCGCGTGAACATTACCGCCTGCTCTGGGATCACATCAAGGCCACCGGCAACAACGCCCTGGAGGCCAAGGCCCATGAGTCACAGCTGGCGCTGCAGGCCGAAGGTGTCACCTTTACGGTCTACGGCGAAAGCGAGGAGGGGATCGAGCGCATCTGGCCCTTCGACCTGATCCCGCGTATCATTACCGCTCCGGAGTGGAGCAAGATCGAGAGCGGCCTCAAGCAGCGGGTGCGGGCACTTAACCTGTTCCTCTGCGACCTGTACGGGGAGCAGAAGATTATCAAGGACGGCGTCATTCCTCCCGAACTGATCTACCAGGGGCGCGACTTCCGGCGCGAGATCGTCGGCATCACCCCCCCGCGCGGCATCTACACCCATATCAGCGGTATCGACATCATCCGTGATGAGGCCGGCGAGTTCCTGATCCTGGAGGATAACCTACGCACCCCCTCCGGCGTCTCCTATATGATTGAGAACCGGGTCATCGAGCGCCGCATCATGCCGGAGTTCTTCAATAAATACCGTGTTCGCCGCGTCGAGCATTACCCCTCGCTGCTGCTGGCGGCCCTGCGTTCACTGTCACCGCGCGGCAAGGAGTGCGCCGATATCGTAGTGCTGACTCCGGGGGTCTACAACTCGGCCTATTTCGAGCACACCTTCCTGGCCAAGGAGATGGGGGTGGAGCTGGCAGAAGGGCGCGACATGGTGACGATCAACGATATCGTCTACCTGAAGACCACCAAGGGGCTGCAGCGGGTGGACGTGATCTATCGCCGCATCGACGATGACTTCCTCGACCCGCTGGTGTTCCGCTCCGACTCCTCACTCGGCATTGCCGGCGTCATCAATGCCTGGCGGGCCGGCAACGTAGCGATCGTCAACGCGCCGGGCAGCGGTATCGCCGACGACAAGGCGGTCTATCCCTATGTTCCGGACATCATCCGTTATTACCTGGGCCAGCAGCCAATCCTCAACAATGTCCCCACCTACCAGATGACCAACGTGAAGGACCGGGAGTACGTCTTCGACAACATGGAGCGGATGGTGATCAAGGCGGTCAGTGAATCGGGGGGATACGGCATGCTGATGGGGCCGTCATCCACACCGGCCCTGCGCAAGGAGTTTGTGGACAAGGTGCTGGAAAACCCGCGCAACTACATTGCCCAGCCGGTGGTCTACCTGTCGCGCCACACCTGCTACATGGACGGTGAACTGGAGGCGCGGCATCTGGATCTGCGTCCGTTTACCATCTATGGTGAAGAGATCGAGGTGGTACCGGGCGGGTTGACCAGGGTGGCGCTGCGCAAGGGGTCTCTGGTAGTCAATTCTTCCCAGGGCGGGGGGAGCAAGGACACGTGGGTGCTGGCTGAGTAATAGGGATGCGCCTTTTGCGCCCTGGCTACGTAAGTCTTCGTGATCCCTTGTGCGGCGTAGCGCTGCTATGCCTCCGCGCAGCCCTTCGACAGCCTTGCCAGTACACAAAAATTGCATCCCATAGGTAACGGCAAAATACCTTCTGCATTTGAATTTACTTGCCGGATTCGAGAAATGCGCCATATGCAAGGCGCAGGAGGAACAGGTCGTGAGTCGTAGCAGCGCTACGTCGAACGGCATGTGACGAGTGCAACGCCGCAGATGGACATTTGTCGGATTCGTAATAAACAGATAAGGAACATTTCCAATGTTAAGTCGAATAGCTGATTCGATGTACTGGATGGCCAGGTATCTAGAGCGCGCCGGCGAGACCGCCCGCCTGATGGAGATCAACCTGCTCTACCTGGTGGAGGCCGAAGAGGACATGGGTGAGGAGGATAAGTGGCGACCGATCCTGCAGATCACCTCCACCGAATCCCTCTACACCGATCAGTTCGGCGACGACGGGATCACCACCGCCCGGGTGCTGCAGTTCATTAGCGCCGGTCGCAGCAACCCCAACTGCATCCGTACCTGTCTGCGGCTGTTCCGTGAAAATGCCCGGGTGGCCCGGGACCGTATCTCCAAGGAGATGTGGGAAGCGGTCAATGAGATATGGATGGGGTTCAACGAACGGCTCAAGGGGCCGCTGACCGCCGAGCGGGCCAGCTCGATCTTCGTCGAACTGCGCAACCAGGTGGCCCGGTTCAACGGGCTGACCGCCTCCACCATGATGCGCGGCGAGGCCTATGCCTTCTATCAACTGGGTGGCTGCCTGGAACGGGCCGACATGACCGCCCGCATCATGGACGTCAAGTACCATATCATCCTGCCGGACCTCTCCATGGTCGGATCGGCCCTGGATTACTACCAGTGGGCGGCACTGCTCAAGTCACTCTCCGGGTTCGAGGCCTTCCGCCGCAGTTACCATTCCGGCTTTATGCCGGCAGATGTGGCCGAGTTCGTGGTGCTGAACGGTGATTTCCCCCGTTCCATCGCCTTTTCGGTGGATCGCATGGGTGCGGCACTTGAGATCATCGGCCTGGAAGGGAAGGACGCCACCCGCTCCTCCTTTGCCGGGATCTCCGGTATGGTTGCAACCACAGCCCAGGATATCTTTGCCGAAGGGCTGCATGAATACCTGGAACGTCTGCTGGGTCGGATCGGGTCGTTCCACGGGGCGCTGGCGGAAGAATTCTTTCAATAACAAGTATGAATTATGAAGTAAGAATGACTGAATATTCACAAAATCATTCTTCAACCTTCATAAGTGTCTGCTAGGAGCCCTCATGCGTTACCTGATTGAACACGAGACCGTGCTGGAATATCCGGATCCTATCCGCGAGCATCATATAGAGCTGCGTCTGGTGCCCCGGAACGATAATCACCAGATTGTCCATTCGTGCGTCATCGAAACGGAGCCAACGGCAATCCTCTCCCGTTACAGCGATTACTTCGGCAACCGGGTCGATTATTTCTGTGTCATCGCCCCCCATACCCGCCTGACGACCCGCCTGCGGGCAGAGGTGGAGACCTGTCGCCATAATCCCTTCGATTTTACGCCGGTGCCGCCGGCAGATCAGACGGCCTGGCTTCATGAAGAGATCCGTCTGGCGCCGCCGTTGAACGATTATGTCCTGCATCGCAGCCAGGTCACCCCCTCGGCCATGAAACTTGCCGAGGCGGTCTCCTGCGCCTTTCCCCGCTTCGAACGGGAGCGGCCGGCCATGGACAGTCTGCTGGAACTCATGGCCTGGATCCCGACGGTGCTGGAGTACCGTTCAGGTGTGACTGCGGTTCATGCCGAACTGGCTGCCGCTCTGCGTTATGGTGCCGGTGTCTGTCAGGATTTTGCCCATCTCTTTATCAGTATTGCCCGCTCGTGGGGAATCCCTGCCCGCTATGTCATGGGCTACCTGGATCCGGGCATCCTGGCTGAAGGAGAAGAACTGGCCACCCATGCCTGGGCCGAGGCGCTGGTGCCGGGAGGCGGCTGGATTGGATTCGATGCCACGCACAACCTGCTGGCAAATGACCGGTATGTGGCCGTAGCCGTGGGACGTGACTCCTACGATGCAGCCCCGCAGCGGGGCAGTTTCAAGGGAGAGTCGGCGGGTGAACTGCCGACAGTGAAGGTAAGCGTACAGGAACAATGAAAAGAAAATTATGAAGTATGAATTATGAAGTATGAAAAATTCGATGGAAGTGCCACGCCTTTTTTCATAATTCATACCTCATACTTCATCCTTATATTTTAAAGGGGACACTGATGTCCGAAACACCATCATCGACAATTGAAACATTCTTCACCATCGACATGCCCTACTGCGAGCGGATGGAGATTCGCCGTACGGTCTTCGCGGGTGGGGACGGCCCGCGCGTGGCTGTGGTGGCCGGCATCCATGGCGACGAACTGGAAGGGTTGTACGTCTGCCATCGCCTGGCCGCCTGGCTGGAGGAGCTGCAGCGCACCAACCCGAATGCCTTGGTCGGCAGTGTAGAACTCTACCCGGCGGTCAATACCCTGGGGCTCGATACCCTCACCCGGGGGCTGCCGGTCTTCGATACGGACCTGAACCGGGCCTTTCCGGGATCGCCCGGCGGACCGCTGCCGGAGCGGCTGGCAGCCGCATTGATGCAGGAACTGTCCGGTGCCGCGCTGGTGGTGGATATCCATGCCAGCAACGTCTACCTGCGGGAGATTCCCCAGGTTCGGATCAATCAGGAGTTTGAGGGCCTGCTGGTGCCGCTGGCCCGGGGGATGAACCTGGACCTCATCTGGCTGCATGGTGCATCGACAGTGCTGGAGACGACCGTTGCCCACAGCCTCAACAGTAACGGGACCCCCTGCCTGGTGGTGGAGATGGGGGTCGGCATGCGCATTACCCCTGAGTACTGCGATCAGTTGACTACGGGTCTGCTGGCGGCGTGGAAGGAGCTGGGGGTGCTGGCATCGGAAATAAAGGTGCCGGAGGCGACCCATCTACCGCTTATCGCCGATGACAGTAACGTCCACTACCTGAATGCCCAGACCTCCGGTCTGTTCGTCTCGACCACCTCGCACTGGACCGACGTACGCCGGGGTGAACTGCTGGGGACGATTGTCTCCCCCTTCAGCGGCGGTCTCCTCTCCGAGGTCCGCTCTCCGGTGGACGGCATCCTCTTTACGCTGCGGGAATATCCCCTGGTTTACGAAGGGTCGCTTATGGCCCGGGTCATGGCCCGGAAAGGGGGGCGCTCATGATCCGCAATCTGCTCTGTATGACCGCCCCGGTACGAGAGGGGTTCGATATCCCCTGTCACGAGATAGGGCCCACGGCTCAGCATCCTGCGGTGGCCCTGGTGGCCGGACTGCACGGCGATGAGATCAATGGTGTCTTTATCCTCTCCCGCCTGGCCGATTTCCTCAATAGTGTGGAGGCAGGGAAATACCCGGAGTTGCGTCTGGTGAAACGGGTGCTGATCATCCCGGCGGTCAACGTGCTGGGGGTCAACCTGCGTACCCGGACCTGGCCCTTCGACAAATCCGACATCAACCGAATGTTCCCCGGCAGCACCATCGGCGAGACCACCCAGCGTATCGCCTATGCCGTGCTGGAGGCCACCAAACGGGCCGACTTTCGCATTGACATCCACACTGCCAGCACCGATTTCGAGGAGGTGCCCCAGGTCAGACTTTACGGCCCGAGTGATAAGGAACGGGAAACGGCGCGGCTGTTCGGCTTGCCGGCGGTTATGGAACGCTCCCTGTCGCCGGTATTCACCACCACCATGATGTATTCCTGGAAGGTCTGGCCGGGACAGAGTTTCGTGCTGCGGGTCGGACAGGCCGGAACGGTACAGCTTGACCACTGCCAGCGGGTGTTTCGGGCCATGGTCTCGTTTCTGGGGCGGGTCGGGGTGCTGGAAGGGGTGGAGAT
>CAZSTJ010000023.1:0-5108 GCA_964609805.1 uncultured Geobacter sp.
TTCTTGTATTTGCCCTGTACCTTGGCCGAACCGCGGATGGTTTCCAGATACGGCACCTTGGGGGTTTTCAGGAGCACGTCCACACCGAATTTCCGCTTGAGCTTCTCGACGATGACCTCCAGATGCACCTGCCCCATGCCGGAGATGATAAATTCCTTGGTCTGGGGGTCACGATGGGACTCCAGGGTCGGCTCTTCCTCGATCATGCGGTGCAGGGCGTTGTGGATCTTGTCCTCATCGGCCTTGGTCTTGGGTTCGATGGCGTAGGAGATGACCGGCAGCAGCTGCTTTGCCGGTTCATAGACAATCGGTTTTGCCGGGTCGCAGAGCGTATCGCCGGTTATGGTCTCTTTCAGTTTGGCAACCGCCACGATATCACCGGCAAATGCCTGTTTGACCGGATGCTGTTTCTTCCCTTCCAGCTCGTAGATCTGGCCGATACGCTCCTCGACCCCTTTGGTTGAGTTGTAGATCGTCGAATCAGAGTTAAGCACGCCTGAGTAGATCCTGAAGATGGTGATCTTGCCGGTATAGGGGTCGGAAGTGGTCTTGAATACCAGGGCCGAGAACGGCTCCTGCTCGTCCGATGCCCGCTCGATGATTTCGCCGCTCTTGGGGTGGGTTCCCACCGCCTTGGTCCGGTCCAGTGGCGACGGCAGGTAGGCGCAGACCGAGTCCAGGAGCTGCCTGATGCCGATGTTCGCCGTTGCGGAACCGCAGAGCACCGCCGTAAAGGTATTACGCATGGTCCCCACCCGCAGCCCGTCCAGGATCTCCTCCTCGGTCAGTTCGCCGGTCTCCAGGTACTTTTCCGTCAGGGCATCATAGGCCTCGGCCACGATCTCCACCATATGTTCGCGCAGTCGGACAGCCTCATCGGCACAGTCAGCCGGGATTGCCCCCTCGGTAGCAGCGCCCGAGCCATCCTTGGCGTAGAAGTAGGCCTTCATGGTGATCAGATCGATCACACCTTGGAAATCAGCCTCCGCGCCGATCGGCATCTGGATCGCCACGCCGCGGGCCCCCAGGGCTTTTTCCATGTCGTCGATGGCCCGCAGGAAACT
The DNA here is from genome assembly GCA_964609805.1 of uncultured Geobacter sp. Taxonomy (GTDB): domain Bacteria; phylum Desulfobacterota; class Desulfuromonadia; order Geobacterales; family Pseudopelobacteraceae; genus CAIPTY01. Next base: position 1,065 of record CAZSTJ010000023.1, read on the forward strand.
GGCCCGTTCACGGTCCATCTTGTTGACGAAGGCGATACGGGGGATCTCAAACTCGTTGGCCCAGTTCCAAACCTCTTCGGTCTGGGCCTTGACGCCGGAGATGGCCGACAGGATGATCACGGCGCAGTCCAGTGCACGCATGCAGGCCCGGGTGTCGGCAATGAAGTTGCCGTAGCCGGGGGTATCGACGATGTGGATGGAGTGGCCGTTCCACTCGCAATGGTCAAGGGCCGAGGTGATGGAGATCTTGCGTTTTATCTCTTCCGGCTCGAAGTCCATGGTGGCGGTGCCATCATCGACCCGCCCCAGACGATCGATCATGCCGGTAGTGAAGAGGATCGCCTCCGACAGTGACGTTTTACCCGCTCCGCCGTGTGCGATGATGCCCAGGTTACGAATTTTGCTCGTCTCAAACTGTCCCATCTTCTCTCCTCCTCGAGTTGAAGTGATATGACAATCGGCTTACCTGTTGCGTTCGTAAAGTATCCGCAGGCCGTCCAGGGTGAGGAAGTCGTCCACCTCCTCGATGGTACGGGATTCCGGTGCGATCAGATTGGCGAGCCCACCCGTGGCAATTACCTTGGGGGTATCCTTGCTCTCCTGCTTGATACGGCCGACGATTTCGTCAACCAACCCCACATAGCCGAAAAAGATGCCGGCCTGCATGGAGTTGACCGTATTCTTGGCGATGATCGCCGGCGGCTTGGCAATGTCGATACGAGGCAGCTTGCTGGCCCGCTGAAACAGTGCCTCCACGGAGATGGCCAGTCCGGGCGCGATGGCGCCGCCGCAGTATTCGCCCTTGGCGTTGACATAATCAAAGGTCGTGGCGGTACCGAAATCGACGATGACCAGGGCGCAGTGGTGTTTTTCGTAACCGGCAACCGCATTGACGATCCGGTCGGCACCCACCTCGCGGGGGTTGTCATATTGAATCGGCATGCCGGTCTTTATCCCCGGGCCCACCACATACGGAGTGTGGTGGAAGAAATCGCGGGTGACCGCCTCCATGACGCCGGTGAGCGGCGGCACCACCGAGGAGATGATCGCCGCCTTGACCGCATCGAAACCAAGCCCCGCCTGGGCGAAAAGACTGTGCAGCAGTACCGCGTATTCGTCGGACGTGCGGGACTTGTCGGTGGAAAGTCGCCAGTTGCGCACCAACTGTTGCCCCTCGTATACCCCGAGCACGATATTACTGTTACCGACATCTATAACCAGAAGCATGCTATATCACCCTCACATCGCCCGCAACAATACGTTCCAGATTTCCGTCTGGGAGGCGCAACCGCAGGGCACCGTCACCGTCTATACCGTCAAACAGCCCCCTGATCATCTCACGTCCCTGGTCACTGACCACGACTTCACGCCCGGCCGCGTTGCAGCTGCGCTGCCACTCCTCGCGCACCGGCCCGAAGCCGTGGCGAAGGAAGTCGGCATACAACCGGTCCAGTTCGTTCAGCAGCAGTGCGGTAAACCGGGCACGCTGGACCGGGCCGCCCCGTTCCAGCAGAAGTGAGGTGGCGGGGGCCCGCAGGTCGTCGGGAAACTGGTCCCGGGACATGTTAAGGTTGACCCCGATACCGAGGATGACAAAGTTAATGCCGTCGGTTTCGGCGCTCATTTCGTTCAGAAGGCCGGCGACCTTCTTCCCCTGGAGCAGCACGTCGTTGGGCCACTTAATCTCTGCCTTGAGTCCGGTCTCCAGCGAGATGGCGCGAACCACCGCCACAGCTGACAGGAAGGTCAGCTGCGGTGCCTCGTGTGGCAGGATGTCCGGTCGAAGCAAGATAGAACAGTAGAGGTTCACCCCGTGCGGCGACGTCCAGACCCGGCCGCGCCGCCCTTTACCGGCGCTCTGGCCGTCGGCGACCACCACGGTCCCTTCCTCTGCCCCCTCTTCCGCCAGCCGAAAGGCATCGGCATTGGTGGATGCGGTAGTGCCAAGACAGACCAGGTGACAGCCGATCCGTGCAGAGACGAGTTGGTCACGAATCTCGTCACTACTGAGGATGTCCGGTGACGAGAGCAAACGGTACCCGCGCGATGGAACCGCTTCAATGACATACCCGGACTGGCGCAGCCCATTGATCTGTTTCCAGACCGCGGTGCGGGAGACCTTCAACTCACGACTGACATTCTCACCGGACACGAACCCATCTCCGGCATCCCGGAACAGTCGCAATATGGCGGTGGAGGCTTCTGACACGTCAGTCCAGCAGCATGGAAATGTCCATGGCACGGGGGGAGTGGGTAAGGGCACCGATGGAGATGATATCGACCCCGGTCTCGGCAATGGCCCTGACCGTGTCGAGATTGACCCCTCCCGATGCCTCCACCTGGGCCCGACCGGCAATCAGCGCCACGCAACCCTTCATGGTCTCACAATCCATATTGTCCAGCATGATGATATCGGCACCGGCCGCCAGTGCTTCGACCACCTGATCCGGTGTTTCGGTCTCGATCTCGATCTTGAGGGTATGGGGGATATAGGCCCGGGCCCGGCGGATGGCTTCGGCAATGCCGCCCGCCGCCGCAATATGATTTTCCTTGATGAGCACACCATCGTAGAGACCGGTGCGGTGGTTGATGCCTCCACCGACCCGCACGGCGTATTTTTCCAGTTCACGCAGACCGGGAGTCGTCTTGCGGGTATCGACGATGCGGGCACGGGTACCCTGCACCGCGCCGACAAAGCGGGAGGTCAACGTGGCTATGCCGCACATGCGTTGCAGCAGATTCAGGGCAACCCGTTCGGCCATCAGGAGATCGGCGGCATTTCCCTCCACCGTTGCCAGCAGGTCACCTTTTTCGACAGAGGCCCCCTCGGCAACACAGGGCGTGAAAACCACATCCGGATGTATCCGCTGAAAGACCCGTGCGGCCACGAACAGACCGGCAACCACCAGCGGTTCTTTGGCGATCAAGCGGGCCTGTGCCGGACGGGCATCTGGAACAACCGCCTGGGTTGTGATGTCGCCGGTATGAATATCTTCCTGCAGTGCCAGATCGATCAACCGGTCTAAAGAGAGCATCATGCGTGTCAGCCTCGATATAAAATGTGCTCATCTATACCACAGCTCAGGTGGCGTATCAACCGCAAAACCGGCGTCAATGCAACCGCTGCGGGACCGTCCGATGGCGGGGCAAATTACAATTGACGATGATTGGGCTGATATGTATAGTACTCGGCTTGAAAATGTCATTTTCCAGGTCCAGAGGAGTGGAATTCATGCGGAACTATTTAATGCTGTTTGCCTGTGCAATCGTAATGCTCAGCGCCGTATGCGCCGGAGCAGCCGAAACAAAGGACATCAAGTTCCCGTTCAAAAGCGCCGAACCGGTCGTCTTCAGCCACGAATTCCACCTGGGCAAGTACAACAACAACTGCAAGATCTGCCACAACGCCATCTTTAATCTGAAGGAGCGGCGCCACTTTACCATGGCGGAGATGGAGAGAACCAAGTCCTGCGGCGCCTGTCACACCGGTGTGAAGGCATTCAGTGTTTCATCGGAAAAGGACTGTATCCGCTGCCACAAGGGCAAACCCCGTGACATTTCCTACAAGATCAAGGGATTCGGCGAAGCCACTTTCAGCCACTCAGTACACATCGCCAAGACCGGCGGTGCCTGCCGGAGCTGCCACGGCAAGATCATCACCGGCAAGGGCAAGTCGGTCTCCATGGCTGAAATGGAAAAAGGGAAGACCTGCGGAGCCTGCCACAACGGCAAGAAGGCCTTCAGCGTCACCGCCAACTGTGACCGCTGCCATAAAGGCAGCCCCAAACCCAAGGATATCGTCTTCACCATCCCCGGCACCACGCCGGCTACCTTCAGCCACGCGATCCACACGGCAGCCTATGCCTGCAAGGATTGCCATACCAAGACCTTCCCCTACAAGGCCGTGGTCGGCAAATTTACCATGGATGATATGGACAAAGGCAAATCCTGCGGCACCTGCCACAACGGAAAGGACGTCTTCGCTACCTCCGGCGACTGCGCCAAGTGCCACAAGGGGATGAAGCCGGGCACCATCACCTTCAA
>CAZSTJ010000023.1:5208-23280 GCA_964609805.1 uncultured Geobacter sp.
CTGCCACAACGGCAAAGAGGTGTTCGCCACCACCGGCGACTGCGCCAAGTGCCACAAGGGGATGAAGCCGGGCACCATCACCTTCAAGCTCAAAGGGGTCGCTCCGGCGATCTTCAGCCACGACATCCACACTGCTGCCTATGCCTGCAAGGATTGCCACACCAAGACCTTCCCCTACAAGGCGGTCACGGGTAAGGCAACCATGGACGACATGGAGAAGGGCAAATCCTGCGGCACCTGCCACAACGGCAAAGAGGTGTTCGCCACCACCGGCGACTGCGCCAAGTGCCACCCGGGGCTGAAACCGGGGGTCATCAACTACATGCTGCCGAAACCGGAAGGCGACGCCACCTTCAGCCACGAATTCCACCTGCAGACCTACAAATGTGCCGACTGCCACACCAAGTTATTCCCCTACCGCGTCGGCGCCACCAAGGCAACCATGGCCGATATGGAAAAGGGTAAGGCGTGCGGCGCCTGCCACAACAAAGGCAAGGACGCCTTCTCCGTCGAGGACGAATGCGCCAAGTGCCACAAGATGAAATAGTCTGCATCACACCGCGTTACACAAAAGAGGCGCCCCGATCGGGGCGCCTCTTTTGTTATACATTATCTATACAAGACCGTCTCAGTTCCAGAAACCAACTCCTGCGGCGAGAGTACATATCACTGTGATCATCACCACGTGTTCGCCCCTGAAGGTACCACCAGCATCAACCAAATGTCGATCTGCCTACTCAGCCTATCATCTTTAGCCAATGAATCATCAGCTCCTGCAACGCGCCAATGCCGCGCCACCAAGCAAACCGGCATCATCACCCAGACAGGCCTTTTCAATGGAGAGCCCCTGGTAGATCTGCGGGAAGCAGCGCTGCTCCATGTTCAGCAGAAGCGGCGACAATAACAGGTCATAACTTTCCGCAACCCCCCCGCCGATAATAATCTTTTGAATGTTGAGCGTGTTGCTCAAGGACGCAAGAGCGATACCCAGCCAGTACCCCAATCGATCAAAGGCGTACAGCGCGTCTGCATCACCTTCCCTCGCCAGCCTGCCTACCGCTTCGGCTGTTACCGGTGCCATCGACGTGCCAGATTTTCGCTCATGCAGATACCGCAACAAAGCACCGGCAGAAACATACTGTTCCAGACAGCCCCGATTGCCGCAGGGGCACGGCACTCCTTCCGGTTCCACCGTCACATGGCCGAATTCCGCCGCATAACCACCGCTGCCGCTCCAGAGCCGGCCATCCAGGATCAAACCGCTCCCCAGGCCGGTGCCTATCGTAATCACGAGACAGGAGTTTACTTCGCGCCCCGCACCGAAGCGCTGTTCACCCAGGGCGATAACATTGGCGTCGTTGGCACTGTACGTGGGAATGCCGGTCCGCTCTTCGACAAGGGTCGCAAGATTGAGCCCTTCCAACGGCTGCATATTGACCGAGGAGTGGATCAGGCCATCACTGCCGACCAAACCGGGAACGCCGATGCCGATACCTCGCACGGCGTTATCGACTCCCCCTGTCAGAGAACAGAGTGCCGATACTTCTGAGACCACTAAATCTATAAAAAAAGTACCGCCCTTGCCGATATCGCTGGTAGTCTTTCGACGCTGAATGATCTGGCCGTTCCCGTTCACCAATGCGGCTCGCAGGTTGGTACCACCGATATCGACACCGACGTAGAGCCCTGAATCGTCTGTCACGATGGCTCCTTCCCGGTCAAAACCGAGGCGAATCGGTCATAGGCATCCATCAGACCATCCGGGATCACGCGGATATCACCGATGACCGTCATGAAATTTGAATCACCGTTCCAGCGCGGCACGATATGGATATGCAGATGGTCTTCGACACCAGCACCCGCGGCCTTTCCCAGGTTCATACCGATATTGAAACCGTCCGGACGGGCAACTTGCTCCAAAAGGCCCTTCCCCCTGCTGACCTCTCTCATGATATCGAGGGCTTCTGCATCGGATAATGCAACCGGATCACGTACATGGCGCAGCGGTGCTACCATCAGATGCCCTCCGGTATAGGGATATCGGTTGAGCATGAGCAACGAGTGTTCACTCCGATGAAGAATCAACCGGTCACGGTCGCTTGCCCCTGGCAGGCCGTCACAGAAGATACAACCCGCTTCTGCTTTGCCGCCGCTGACGTACGACAATCGCCACGGTGCCCAGATACGCTCCATATTCTCTCCCGTCAGCTGAAATTACAGCAGATTGTAGCAACAGGGTTACCTGTGGCAAGACATTAGTTTAAAAATAGAATGATTTTTTACTGACTCACATTAACTGCTTGACAAACCGTCTGGCTCAAGACTATTGTTTTTCATTTTTAGTAAAACTATCATCGCTTCTCGCCAAATCAAACGGCACTTTTTTTAACTTAACTAAAACAAGGGGATTATCGATGGCAAAATTCAAGGATTCGCTGGAATACCATTCGACCGGCAGAAAAGGCAAGATTGAAGTTATTTCCACCAAACCGTGCCAGACCGCTGAAGACCTTTCGCTGGCCTACTCCCCCGGCGTGGCTCAGCCCTGCCTGGAAATCGAGAAAGATCCTTCCACTGCCTACAAATATACCGCCAAGGGGAACCTGGTCGCCGTCGTATCCAACGGCACCGCCGTACTGGGCCTGGGCAACCTGGGTGCACTGGCCGGCAAGCCGGTCATGGAGGGAAAAGGCATCCTCTTCAAACGCTTTGCCGATATCGACGTTTTCGACATCGAACTGGACACCGAGGATCCGGATGAGATCATCAAGGCTTGTCAACTGCTGGAGCCGACCTTCGGGGGGATCAACCTTGAGGACATCAAGGCACCGGAATGCTTCTATATCGAGGAAAAACTGAAGGAGACCATGAACATCCCGGTCTTCCATGACGATCAGCACGGCACGGCCATCATCTCTTCAGCCGCCCTTCTCAATGCCCTTCATCTGGTCGGCAAGAAGATAGAAGATATCCGCATCGTGGTCAACGGCGCCGGCGCATCCGCCAACTCCTGCGCCAAGCTGGCCATCGCCCTGGGGGTCAAGCCCAACAACATGATCATGTGTGATACCAAGGGGGTCATCTACAAGGGGCGCGTCGAGGGGATGAACCCCTACAAGGCGCTCTTTGCCGCCGACACCCCCTTCCGCACCCTGGAAGAAGCAGCTGCCGGTGCCGACGTCCTGTTCGGTCTCTCCGTCAAGGGGGCATTCACGCCGGAAATGGTGGCCAGTATGGCCCCCGACCCGATCATCTTTGCCATGGCCAACCCTGACCCGGAGATCACTCCCGAGCAGGCTCACGCGGTTCGTAAAGATGTCATAATCGCCACCGGCCGATCCGACTATCCCAACCAGGTCAACAACGTCCTCGGCTTCCCCTTCATCTTCAGGGGGGCGCTGGACGTCCATGCCAGCTCCATCAACGAAGAGATGAAACTGGCTGCCGTTCAGGCCTTGGCCAAACTGGCACGGGAAGAGGTGCCCGACTCTGTCTGCAAGGCCTACGGCAACGTCAAATTTTCCTTCGGCCGTGACTATATCATCCCCAAGCCCTTCGACCCGCGCGTCCTGCTCCATGTCGCCCCGGCCATCGCCCAGGCCGCCATGGATTCAGGTGTTGCCCGCCAGCCGATCGAGGATATGGCCAAGTATATCGAGAACCTTGAATCGACCCAGGGCAAGTCCAAGGAGATCATGCGCTACATTATCAACAAGGCCAAGAGCGATCCGAAGACGATCGCATTTCCTGAAGGTGATAATGAAAAAATCCTGCGGGCGGCCAAGGAACTGGTGGAAGAAGGTATTGCCCGCCCGATCCTGATCGGTGACCGCAAAAAGATCGAACAGAAGATGGCGGACCTGAACATTGAGCTGGATGTCCCGATTATCGACCCAACCGAATCAGCATTAACGGAAAAATACGCCGAGGAGCTGTATCAGCTGCGTCAGCGCAAGGGGCTGACTCTCTCCGAGTCAACCCGCATCATGAGACGCAAATCGCGGACCCATTTCGGCTGCATGATGGTCCGCATGGGAGACGCCGATACCCTGCTGGGGGGCATTGACACCCATTACCCGGAAACCATCCGCCCGGCACTGGAAGTCATCGGCAAACAGCAGGGGCTGTCGAGTGTTCACGGCCTGTACATGATGGTTTTCAAAAAAGGGGTCTACTTCCTGGCAGATACGACCGTTGCCATCGACCCGACCGCGGAAGAGCTAGCAGAAACCGCCATTCTCGCCGCTGAAAAGGCCCGCATGCTGGACATCGACCCACGGGTGGCCATGCTCTCCTTCTCGAACTTCGGCTCGGTGGATCATGCCCAGGCGAAGAAGGTCAAGCGGGCCACAGAGATCGTCAAGGACCGGGCACCGGAACTGATCGTTGAAGGTGAGATGCAGGCCGACACGGCGGTGGTTCAGGAACTGCTGGAAGGCTTCACCTTCTCGAAGCTGAAATCCTCAGCAAATGTACTGATCTTCCCGGAACTGAGCTCAGGCAACATCTGTTACAAACTGCTCCATCACTTGGGGGGTGCCGACGCCATCGGCCCGATCCTGATGGGGATGAACAAACCGGTCCACGTTCTGCAGCGCGGCGACGACGTTGACGACATCGTCAACATGGCAGCCATCGCCGTTGTCGATGCCCAGTCGGCGTAAAGACGGCGTAAGCATGGCATAAAGATTGTATTAATATAATTGTTCCTGAAAGGCAGAAGGCATCGGCATAGCGACGCAACCTCCTGCCTTTTCAGCTTTTTCAGCAGGTTAACCTTGCTCTGGCATTCAGACCGAACTGGCTTGCATCGCTTTAGCTACGCGATATCACTACGTTTTATCGACACATTCGCTATTTGCCGTACAGCATTTTTGAAATATTATGCCGTGATTTCAGGCAATTCCACGTTATTTCCTGCGTGATTTGTTTTGACATCGCAAAGAATATGATTTAAAGGATTATTGGTTACAATGCTGTCATGAAATCTATCCGATTCAGGAGGCACAGATGTTCCTTCTCCCCAAAGGCAACCCTCTGTTTGAAAATCTGGCGGCAACCAAGCTGAAACTGCCGGAGGTAATGACAAAGCTGAGTTCCGGCGGATTCACCGGTTACGCCAGTTTTGTTTTCCAGACATCGACTACGATTCTGGTTTTTGAATCGGGTAAACTGGTCAGTGCCTTCAATGAAGACCAGAAAGGGGGGCGCCAAACCGGCTTTGAAGTGCTCTCTACGCTGGCAGAATTGATGGTCACCTCTACCAGTGGCACCTTGAACGTCTACAAGCTCTCCAAAGACCTCACTATGTGCATCCATGCACTGCTCCAGGGCCAGATACTCTACAAGGCCCAGGAACTCAAGCTCATCGACATTAAAACATTGCTTGAAAAGATCAAGGAAGACCAGATGAATGGCTGCCTGCGCATCTACACCGACGACCACTCAGCCATGATCTTCTATAAAGAGGGTACCCCCCTCGGCTTTTTCCATGACGGATCCCATGACATCGAGACATCCTCGACAGAATCACAGAAAATCGCGGGGATGCCGGGTGCAAAGATCGATCTCTTCTCAACCCAGAGTGTAGAAGAGTTGATGGGCATGGATCTGCTTGAGGTAGTCAACATCCAGAAGATTTGGGAAACCAGCCAGGCACGCCACCAGTCCGACAATGAGAAGATCAACAAGGAGCGTGAGGAGCGCGAGCAGAAAAGCGTTGCCATAAAACTGGGCGAACTGGAAGAAAGGTTCAAACAGGTTGTCGTCGAGTTCATGGGCAAGGCCGGTCGCGGGATCGTGGAAAAAGAGGTTGCCGATCTCGGGGGAAATTCCTGCCTCATCAACCCGGTTGGATCGACGAAACTCCTGACCGCTATTGAGCGTTCCGCCAAGCTCCTCATCAGCGGCACCAACAACAAACAGATGATGGACAAACTGAATGCACTGGTGAATGCAGCAAAGTCTGAATTCTGACCATTCCTTCATTTGTACGGAAATTGCTGAAACCATACTGATTTCATTCAAATACTGACCATAGAATCTTATCTACTTCACTGGCTTTCGGAGGGTATATGCAACAAATCATCGAACTCCTCACACAGCTAAACCCTGTAGACCTCATCCAGGTAATTTTCTGGGGACTTGCCGGCGCAATCAGTTTCTACTTCAGCATCGGTAACGCGCGGGTATGGACCAGTATCTCCATCGGCTTCTTCCTCATCTTCATGGGCCAGGCCTATGCCATTAACCCCTTTGTCCATTACTACAAACTTTCAGCATTTCATAACATTATCGGTACCGTTGCGGTCATGCTGATCACCCACGGCTTCCTCGAATACTACGTTTTTTGCAAGACATTCGAGATCGCCGGACAGAAGATTTACGTGTACCTGACCACCCTGGTTATTCTTGCCGGCTCGGGCGCCTTCCTGATCATCAACCCGACCCCCAGTCCCAACACCATCCGCAACATCAAGATGATCGAGAACGCCATCTGGGTATTCCTCTGCGTCATGAACATGGAACTGCTCCGCAAGATCTACGAATCCATCAAGGACGCCACCATCTCCAAAGGCTTCATTGCCTTCGGCATAGTTTTCTTCTTCATTTTCCTCTGGAAAGGCTCCGAACTCTATCTGCAGGTCTACCAGTGGGACAAGGACTGGCAGGACATCATCGCCGTTATGAGTGATGAGGCGTCCGATATCGACAAGTATCCGCTGAGGGTTGCCTTCTCCCAGCAGGTCAGCCGATATACCGGTCTCCTGTCCGGACTTTCGGTCGGCGGCACCTTTATGTACATTTATCGACTGCTCAGATAGCATTCCAGAAAAGGCGGTTGTTCCCGCCTTTTCTGTTTCTATGTAGTTAGTATTTTTTGGGGTTCAGGAGGTTGTATCTAATGAAATCAAAAGGCTATTTATATGTTTGCGTACTGGGGGGCATGTTTCTGATGCTTTCGGGATGCGGTGGAGGCGGCACCGGCAGCAGTGACTCACCCCATGACTCCACTGCGTGCATCTCCTGCCATGATGACCCAACCTGGAAAACACCGGGCACCGGAAAACCGGCCGTAGCGGAATGGAAACTATCAACCCACAGCAGTGCAAATGCGGCCGGCTGCGCGGACTGCCACGACGATGCTTACATGCATCCGGCTTCGTGTACCAAATGCCACGGTGTTGGCTCACTGGCCCAGACCCCTACCAACAATCCGGACCGGGACGGCAAATGCGCCAAGTGCCACGCCAAGGTGAATCCACGGCTGGCTGCCGGACTAAGTGACGGTTACACCACGGCGATCCCGGTTCCTGGCATGGCCACGGGCACGACCACCCGGTTCGTACATTTCAGTACCGGCCTCCGGACAAATTATGTCGCCAGCAATTACATCCAGAACTGCCGCAAGTGCCACAACCCCCATGACACCGCCTTCGGTCGCGACAACCGCAAACAGTGGGCCGAATCCGGCCACGGCAACTCCCGCGGTCTCGCCCGCATCGGACTCGACGCCAAATCCAGGGGGAGTCGCATCCCTCTGGACCAGAACTTCGGCAACGGCAACTTCTGTGTCCGCTGTCATACGAGTACCGGTTTCATCAACTTCGTTGACAGTGACCAGTTCACCAATGTCAATGCCCTGCCGGACATCGGCGCCGACGGCAAACCGAATCCCAACGGATTCAGGGCAAATTATCCCGAGTACGCCACCAGTGGCGGTGTCATCAGGGACAGGGCAGGTACGGTCTTCACCTACGCGGACAAGTCCCGCGAGGCTACCAACTGCAATGTCTGTCACCTCGATTCCCGCGGCACCGATACCAGCTCCTATAGCGGCACCCTCCGCAGGGTCGCCCCCACAACCGGCGTGAGAATCTATTACCCCTACTCATCGAGTGGCAGAGGACACAGCCAGTCCGTGACCACAGTCCAGTATGACACGCTCGGCAGTTCGAACCTCTGCCTTACGTGCCATTCGGGCCGGGCAACCGGTCAGACCATCAAAGGGCGCAATACCGCCTATCGCAACGATGCGCTCGGCAATCCGCTGACCCTCAACTTCCTGAACGCCCCTGCCGCACCGAGTGTGCATGACTTTGCCGGCGGCGCCGTGCTGCAGGGGGAGAAGACCGCATTCCTCTTCTACACCAGCCCGCTCAAATACAAGACCTCGCCGGCCCACCGGAGCATCAATACCGAGGGTAACGGACCCTGCATCAGCTGTCATATGCCCCGTGTTGCCGCCAGCCAGGGGGGCACCATGCACTCACACCTGTTTAGGCCGGTTAATTGGACCAACGACGACCTTAACGACAGAATTACCGGGATCATCAGCTATCCGACGGTCTGCTCATCCTGCCACACTGAGACAGAAGCGGCCTTTACCCAAAAAATGAACGACGAACTAAGACCAGGCTTCCGCATGGCGCTGCTCATCCTTGCGGCACTTCGCCCCTCATCCAACAACTGGACCGGCAAAAACACCAACGGCGGCCTCGGGGCTGCTGGACCGACCTACGGCAATCTGCCGGTGCCTGCCCTGGGCGGATTCCCGGCCGGTGCCTACACCATGGGAGCAAGTTATAACTACGGCTTCCTCTTCAACGAGCCCAGTTCCTACAACCATAGCCCGATCCTGGCCCGCCAACTGATCTACGATTCCATCGACTGGTTGAAGAACGGCGCTGCCGGCTTCGGCTCCGCAACCAGTCCGGCAACCGTTTATGCCGCAATCAAGGCGGTGCCTCTCGGCACCGGCCTCAAATGGACCAAGGCCAACCCGATCCAGGGGGCGATACTGGGGACCATCCCCAACAAGGATTACGACAACTTTGACACAGAAACCGAACGTGATATAGCCCTCACTTGGCTCTGCAAGGACTACGTCAACGGTTCCAACCTATGCAACAGATGGTAGCCGAATTTCTAGTTAATTTTATATGCAAGGAGGATTTTCATTCATGAGTAAACTGCGTCCCATCCTGTACTGTACCGTGGCTGCCGGCTTCATTCAGTTGATTGCCACCGGCACCTCCCACGCCGTCCCGGCCTTCAGCCGTGCCCACAAGGTCGAGTGCACCACATGTCATACCATCTACCCCGAACTCAATGAGTACGGAGAGGCGTTCCTGAAAAATTCTTATGTCTATGTCGGCAAGGGGACCAAAGGGGGCAAAAAAGCCGCTCCGGCACCCGTGGCCGCTCCAGCCGCAGCTCCCGCGCAACCCGCTGGTGACGCTCCGGTAGTGAAAGGTGAAGGCGATGCCACCAAGCTCAGCCGCCTGAAGGCTGGTGCCATGGGGGCATCGACCTCCAACCAGCCTACAGCACCGGCCGCTTCCGCCCCGGTTTCCGCTGCACCCGTAGCGGCTGAAGCAGCCGAAGGGCAGGCAGAAGGCATGATCCTGGCGGGCATCCCCGAACTGCTGCCGATCTCTTTTACCGGCTCGATCAACTACGCCATGGGGGATAACAGGAACAAGTCTGCCACCGGTGGCACTGAAGTCGATTTTGCTGCCCGTTCCTTTAAACTCCATGCAGCAGGCAACTTCCGCGATACTATCGGCTTCTTTGCCACCTATGTCGCATACAGCGAGCAGCCGCCGGCAGGTACGTTCAACACAAGCACCAATCCATCCAATAACAAGAGCGACCTGAACGAGTTTTATGTCCAGTGGCGCCACATGTTCAACTCACCGATCAACCTGAAGATCGGCCGTATGCAGCCAAAACTCGGCTTGTGGAAAACTAACAACAAACTGTCCGTCACCAACAACTACATGCCGTACAACTATAGTGTTGGCCAGGGCAATAACGCTTCCGAATTCAGCGTCGAGCAGACCCAGGACGCCATCGAACTCAATGCAACCCTCGCCAAACGAATCTTCCTGGCTGCCGGTATCGTCAACCGCAAGGGACAGGACAACAAGGAAGGGTACGGCCATCTCTCCTACAAATTCGGCGGGGCCGATTACCTGGGGAACGAGCCGGACGTTGACCTTAACAAGGAAGAGAGCATCCTCGACTTCCTGACGGTTACCCTCGGCACCTACGGTTACTACGGCAAAAACGGTCTGAACTCCTCCGGTTCGGTGCGTAACATCTACGGTAGGGCCGGACTGGATGCGGAGGTTCAGTACAAGATCTTCCGCCTCCGCATGCTGGGTGGATGGGGCATTGACGATAACGCTGTAGCTGGAGACACAACCAAAAACGCCTTCTGGCCGACTGTCATCTCAAGAGCTGCAACAGTCGAAGGAGAGTTCACACTCCTGACGAACCTTATTGCTGCCGGCCGTTTCGAATTCCTTCAGCAACGGGCTGGTGATGCTATTCCCGCCAACATATTTGAAAACCAACACATAAGACGGTACATCGCGACACTCGGATACGCACCATTGGAGAACTTCAAGCTGTCGTCTGAATTCAAATACCAGATCGATAACACCGGCATCAACCGTATCGGTACGGTCGGTGCGACATTCAGCTTCTAGCAGCTAATTGAGATCACACCGCTGGAATTTCTCCAGCGGTGTGATATAAAATTACCACCACCTGTTTCAAGGAGTCGTTATGAGAAAAGTTCTCCTTTTTGCCGCACTCGTACTGCTCATGTCCGCAGGCCTTGCCGATGCTCGCGTAAAGGTCAAGGGTCGCGGTGCCAACATGAATTTCGATCCGGCCACCATTCCCCCCCAATATCAGGCCACCTATGAGATGATGACCAAAAAGTGCAGCAAGTGTCACACGATGGAGCGAACAGTCGTGGCCATCCAGACCGGCAGAGCACCCATCACGGGCCAGATTTTCGACCGCCAGGCCATCAAAGCCTACGGCATCAAGATGCTCCGCAAACCGAACTCTGATATGAACAAACAGGACATCCGTGATGTCGTTATCCTGCTGAACTACATTCTGGACGAAAACAAAAAGTAACCTTCACCCCAGAACATAACTACGATGTCTGCTTACAAAGCAGCCCGAAATCCGGGCTGCTTTTTTTCATCTATACCTCTAGTGCATCGTACAATCTGCCACGCTGCAACACCCTCTCCAACCTTATGTTACGGACCTAAGGCGGTACTTGGTATTATCTCTCGAAGCAGATCCAAACAGGATCAAACCGAATCGTCGCAACTGTCACTAATAGCAGGTCAAGGCATAAAAAAAAGCAGCCCTGATTCGGGCTGCTTTTTCGCTTCTGATTGCGTAGTAGCATTAACTTACTTGAAGGTTATTCTTACCCCGGTATCGGTGGCGGTTGCCTCATAGGCGGGAAATGTTTTGGCTGTGGAGTCAAGAACCAGACGAACCACTCCAGGAGTGGAACCAACTCGAACCTTGGAAATTCCAAAACGTTTAACCTGGATCGTCTGCACCTTCACCTTGCTGGTACCGGCAATTTCGATCGCCAAGCGCTCAGGCTTGGACAGCTTGAGTTGTTTGAATTTTTCAACCGGAGCATTGGTCTGAATATCAATATAGGAAGCACCGACGACAATCCCTTTGACAACGACAGCAGAAGCTGTTGCTGCAGCTGCAGGAACAACCGGCTCCAGCTTCGCCGGCTTGGCAGACACGGCAGCCGTCTTGGCAGGTGCCGGCTGGACAACCGGAGCCGGGGCAGGCTGCTGCTCATCAAGACCAAGGGGGTCGTCTTCTTCTTTGGCAGCCTGTTTCGGAGCTTCAGCCGGTGCCTTGGACTCGGCAACCGGCGCCGTAGCAGCCACAGTCTTCTCAACAGGTGAAGGTTTGACCATCGGTGCGGGTTCTGCCGGGGCAGGTTTTGCAACCGGAGCTGCAACTGCAGCCGGAGCAGGTTCTGCGGTAGCCTGGCTGCCATCACCGAATGAAACCATAAGTATTTTCTTGTCAGCAGACTGTTTGACGGCAATGTCGGTCTCGGTCACCAGATTGAAAACCAGACGGCTGACCGTCATATCCCCCAGCATCGCCTTGTCGACACTGATGCTGGCAATAGCACCCTTGTTGACAACGATCAGGGGTTCCACCTTCTCTGGGTCGGCATCGGCGATATCAACAACGGCACGCGCCTGCCCCGGGATCTTGTAATAGGTGTACGTCATCGGGATGTCAGCAGACACCTCAATGGCCGTAGACGAACCCGACCCAACCGGTTTTACATCAAGAAGTTCAGCAGCAGTGGCCGATACGACCAATGACGCTCCCAGCAACGACGCCATCACCGGAATGTGTACCCATTTTTTCATGCGTTGACCTCCTGTTTTCAGAATTACGAATCAGTAACTTCAAAACACATCACAACATGAAGCAATTGCACAAAATCTGAGGGACGTTACAGGTTACTTGAAATCCAGCGCCTGCAGATCATCTTCGGTGAAATCGAGAAGCCCCTTGTCATCGGAAGCAGCCGCGAGACGAGCATGGACATCTCTGAAATTCCTGTCAGCCTTGTCAATTTCCGTGAGGAGCGATACATACTCATCATTCCTTTCCAGACGATGACAGGTCAGGGCAAGTTCATATTTTGCCGTACAGAGGTCCTCAAGGGGCAGCGCCGGGTTCACCAGGAGACGCAAAACCTTTTCAGCGTTTTCCGGATCACCCTTTTCCCGAAGACACATTCCCTGGAAAATAAAGCACGCGAAACGTCTTCCTTCGTCGGCAGCCGCGTTGCGGAATTCCTTGATGGATTCGTCAAATAACCCCATTTCCATGAAGGCCAGGCCGAGGTCATAATGGGACTGGGCATCATCACTGTCGAGCCCTTCGCCGAATTTAACCTTACCCGCTTTGGTGGCAAGTGAATCAAGAAACTTCGCCGCAGTATCAAGCCAATCTTCGACCGGTTCCGGTTCCGGGGTTTCGTCGAGAAAGGAAATGAACTCCTGCTGTTCCTCCTCAGCTTCCTCTTCCTCTACCTCTACCTCTATTTCAAATTCTTCCTCGGTACTCTCGGGAAGAACGCCACCCGGTTCAGCAAACGGAGATTCATGAACCGCTCCTGACTCCTGCTCCAGTTCGATGTCGCCAAATGAGATTTCCCCGAATTCCGGCTCTTCAGACGCTTGGCCGGAAAAATAGTCGGGCTCCGACTCAGCCGATTCCGGTTCTTTGGCTGCCGGTTTTGTCTCTTTCTGCGGCTTCGATACCTTCCCGGACGTAATATTCTTCAGCGAGTTAATTCTTGCCTCGACGGCAGCGGCATCATCGAATTTGCCAAGCGCCTCACAGACGCCACGCAGGCCTTCCATCACCCGCAGGTTGATTGGATCAACTTCGTCAAGAATTCGGTAGACCGCCTCCAGTTCACTCAAATATGCGCCGGCATACAGCTCTTTTTCGGACTGGTCGAGCAGGGCAAGTGTGCCCTTCACATCCCGTTCGGCTGCATTGCACTGAAGCAGACCCAGCCTGGCTTTAATCTCATCGGGGAAAAATTTGAGGTAATGCTGATAGGCAACCTTGACTTTGTTGGTCTCGCCAAGTTGCTTGTATGCCTCGACAATCAGCTCCCACAATCTTTTTTCATTTGGATTGATCCGAAGTTGCGCCTGGAGACCGGCAACGGCGCTGGCGGCATTTCCGCTCGCGACCTGTTCGGAAAGAACCTCGAGGGCAAACTCTGACTTCTGGGGAAATAATTGCTGAATGCGGGCATTGAGCTTGGCGAAGCCTGATGCGTCGCCCCGCTCCTGGAGAAGGGTCGCCAGTTTGCTGTAGACCGTGTAGGATTCATCTTTTCTGCCGGCGTTGAAATAGGCTTCGGCAAGCTTCTGTCTGATATTGACGTTCTGGGAATCAACGTTCTGCATCATCTCCAGAACACCGAGCGCTTCCTCAGCCTCTCCGGCCTTCTCATGATGGTCGTAGACCTTCTTGTACTCAGCCAGGGCGTTTGCCGTCAGGCCATGTTTTTCGTTCAACCCGGCAAGGGTCAGGGAAATCTGGATGTCACCGGGGAAGATACTTTGCAGTTTGGTGTAGATGGCAATGGCCTTGAGATAGAAGCCGCTCGAGGTGAAATTCTTGCCGATGACTTCATATGCCGCACGCGCATCATCGGCACGTCCCGCCTTGAGCAAAAGATCTGCCAGGCGCTGCCGATGATTCAAGACCCCCGGTTCCATGGCAACAAGTTGCTCATAGGCCTTGACCGCCTTGTCAACCGGCCCTTTTAGCGCCAGTTTCTGGGCTTCTTCTATGAGTTTGTCTTTTTTTGAAGCCACGTGAGCGGAATCCCCTTACTCTCGAGCGCTGTAGACACCCGCTGAATCTATTCCGGAAACTCGTAGAAAGTACTGTAACGGCACCTCCATGTCAAGTATAATAAGCTGGTTATATTAATATGTTAACTCATGGAAGCCGAAATTTAGTTTTTGACATGGTTGGCAAAATACTTTACGTTAGCTAACTTGTACCGGTCGCAACTTTTTACGGCATCGGAACTCCTCCCGGTCAAAGGCTCCCGGACATACGTATCGCCATCAATAGTTCCATTACTTGACACCTATACTATACAATTTCCCACGCGGAGGCACTGGCACCATGTATTTCCTGCCTAAAGCAAACCCCCTGTACGAACAGATTGCGGCTGAAAAGGTCGTGCTCCCCGGAATCCTGGAAAAGCTCGCTAAAGGGCAGTTCACGGGATACCTGAGCCACGTAGCTCAGGATTTTGAGTCGTACTGCATCTTTGCCAAGGGGAAACTGATCTGCGCCATCAGCACGGAAAACAGCCGCGTCAAGACCGGCTTCGAGGCGATCACCCTTCTGTTCGATAAGATATTCAGTATCGGGGGCGAAATCAACGTCTACCGGATGACCGCGGATCTGGCCATGTGTGCCCACGCCCTCGTTATCGGCACAACCAATCTCAAAGAGGTTGAAGTCCGGCAGGTCGACCTGAAAAGTCTGATGGCCGGCATCAAAACCCAGTCAATGAACGGGGTCGTACGATTCTCTACCGAAGATCGCTCTGCCATGATGTTTTACAAAAACGGCCAGCCGATCGGTTTTTATCACGATAAAATCCGGAATATCGAGACCACCCCCGATGAGGCGCGTAAGATTGCCGCGTTACCCGGGGCCCGGGTGGAAGTGCGCTCCACGAAACCGATTGAAGAATTGATGATGTATGACCTCATGCAGATGGTCAACCTGCCGAAACTCTGGGAAGCTGCCGGTTCCCGCAAGGTTGCGCCCCCCGGCAAAGTGACAGCACCAACCCCGCCGCCAACGGTTCAACCTGTCGGGCAGGATGTACAGCAGTCGGCGGCCCCTGCACCCTCGGCAGCACCATCCCAACCGGCACCGACCGGTGCATATGACGAGGCAAAGCTCACCGAACTGGTCGAGGATCTGAAAGAAGTGGCCATGGCCTACCTTTCGAAAGAAGGGAAAACCTTGATCGAGAAGCACCTCGGGTCGCCCGGAGACATAGCATCACTTCTTGATGATGCAAAGCTAGAGACCCTGCTCAAGCAGCTTGAAGACGAGGCCATGGGTATCGACAGCCATGCCCGCATCGATGAGATGATCGATCTGATGAGGTCCGAAATAGCCGGACGCCTTGCGGTTTAGCCCTCTCCTCCATGCCCTTTTGCCCTGCTGACAGGAGCTGATGGTGCACTTCCAGCAACTTCTCAAAGAATACCTTGAGCTGCACGGATACTGGGTTCTCTTCATCGGAACCTTTCTTGAGGGGGAAGCCATCCTGATCATGGCCGGTTTCCTCGCATTCCAGGGTTATCTTCACGTTGGTGGGGTCATCCTGACCGCATTCGCCGGCTCCTTCCTTGGTGACCAGTTTTATTTCTACCTGGGGCGAATGCAGGGCAAATCCCTGTTGCGCCGGTTCCACTTTATCGCCAAACGATTCCGGGAAGCGCTCCGCCTGATTGAAAAGTACGGATCATTCGTGGCCTTCATCTCCCGTTTTACCTACGGCTTCAGGATCATTTTGCCCATCATCCTCGGCATTACCAGTCTCCCGGCCCGGACGTTCCTCTTCATCAATCTCGCCAGCGCCCTGGCCTGGGCCTGCATCTTCTCGCTGGCCGGATATTTCTTCGGCGTAAGTGCGTCGCTGTTCCTTGACGATCTGGGAAAATATGAGCATTATTTGCTGTTGGCCCTTGCCGGGCTCATCATGTGCGCCTGGCTCTTCCATGCATGGCATGCCTGGAAGTTGAAGAAACCTGCCCGCATGCGACTGGCCCGGATGAGGGCACTGCATCAATCCAGATTGGCGAAACAATGAACAACCTGTCAGATCATACTGCCATCGTGCTGGTGGAGCCCCAATCCCCGGGCAACATCGGCATGGTCTGCCGTGCCATGAAGAATATGGGACTCCGTCAGTTGCGACTGGTGAAGGGGTGCGACCGTTTTCACCCGGAGGCCCTCAAGTTTGCCGTCTCTGCCCGGGACATCCTGGAGGGGGCCCAGGTGTTCCCCGACCTGGCAACCGCCATTGCCGACTGCACCCTCACTGCCGGCACGACCCGGCGCCATGGCAAATACCGCCAGGAGATCCTCTCCCCGCCGGAGCTCGCCGCCATCTTCCGGGAGCGGACCACGTCCGACTGCCGGGCGGCGCTGGTATTCGGCCGCGAGGACAGCGGCCTGACGACCGATGAGCTGGCGATGTGCCGGTGGCATGCAACGATTCCCACCTCCCGTGAATACGGTTCTCTCAATCTTGCCCAGGCGGTGCTGATCTTCTGCTATGAGCTGGAAAAGTCCGGGGCATCCCCCGGCGGCGGCCGTGACGGCCAGCCCGCCACCTCGGCCGAGATGGAGGCCATGTTTGCCCAGATGGACAGCTGCCTGCAAAAGATCGGTTTCCTCAACGAGCAGAATCCGGGGCATATGATGCGGTCGATGCGGCGGATCTTCTTCAGGTCGGAGCTGGACAGCCGCGAGGTAACGATACTGCGCGGCCTGCTGACCCAGATCGACTGGGCCAGCAGCGGTTTCGACGGGAGAAAACGCTCGTGAACCCTACCACTATCGGACTTGTGGCCGGAGCACTGACCAGCGTCGCCGGCATCCCCCAGCTGGTAAAGACCCTGCGAACCCGCCATGCGCGCGACATATCGGTATGGCAGCCGCTCCTGCTCTCCACCGGCATCACCCTCTGGCTGGTCTACGGCCTGATCATACGTGACATGCCCCTTATCCTGGCCAACATTGTCCCCTTGATTTGCAACATCATGCTTACTATATTAAAACTACGCTACCGTAACGTGTAGCGCTACCCGTGTCCCGCAATGGGCACATCCAACCGGAGGAACCACCATGAAACGATCCATATCCGCACTATCCCTGCCCCTGCTGCTGACACTGCTGCTCTCCTTTCTGTCCGGCTGCGGCTACAACACCATGCAGGCCAACGAAGAGGCGGTCACCGCTGCCTGGGGGAATGTTGAATCGGCCTACCAGCGCCGGGCCGACCTGATCCCCAACCTGGTCGAAGTGGTCAAGGGATACGCCAAGCATGAAGCAGACACCCTCAAGGCCGTCACCGAAGCCCGCGCCAAGGTAGGCTCCATGCAGGTCAGCAAGGATGTGCTCAACAACCCGGAGAGCCTGAACAAGTTCCAGCAGGCCCAGGGCGAACTTTCCGGTGCCCTCTCCCGCCTCATGGTGGTCGTCGAAAAGTATCCCGACCTGAAGGCCAACCAGAACTTCATGGATTTGCAGAAACAGCTGGAAGGAACAGAAAACCGTATCAATGTGGCCCGCGAGCGCTACAACAAATCGGTTCAGGTCTTCAATACCAGCATCCGCACCTTCCCCAACTCCCTGACCAACTCCATGCTGCTGCACCTGCAGCGCAAGGAGCCGTTCAAGGCCGAAGAAGGTGCCAAGGTCGCTCCCAAGGTCAAGTTTTAAGACCCGTCCACAGGTGACCTGACATGAAGATACTTTTCCGCTGCGCCGTAATCATGCTGGTGCTGATCCCCCTGCTGGCCGGCGCAGCCGAAGTGCCCCCGATCAAAGGGCGCATTAACGACTATGCCGGCCTGCTGACACCGGCGGCGGCCTCGCGCCTGGAACAGAAACTGGCCGCATTCGAGCAGG
>CAZSTJ010000024.1:0-22579 GCA_964609805.1 uncultured Geobacter sp.
GTGCCTTGCCGCTCTGTGTCTTGGCTGCCGATTTGAAAATCTCCTCCCTGACCGACAGAGCCTTCAGCCGGTCTTCAAGGCGGCTTCTTTGCTCCTGCAGCGAGACCGGCTCCGGTGATCGACCTGCCGGCCCGGCAGTCGGGGACAGTATATCCACCCGCTGGATGCTGCACCCGTCGGCCGGCTTGATACGCAGCGAATCTTCGACCAGATGTGGCGGCAGCGGGATGTCGATCACCCCCTTGACGGCTGTTGCCTCAAACTCCACAACCGCCCCGTCAAAGAGGTAGGTGACAGTACGGCTCTCCGATGGTGAGGTCATTGACGTCAGCAAGAGGATCAAACTCAGGAATGGTATGCGGGTTCTCATGGCGGGTTCCTTTTTGACGGCGATAATCAGATAGTTGCGCTTGCCCGGTGATACGGCTATACTCCGCGAAAACTTTTTCTGAAGGTGGTGCCGATGGATTTCGAAGAAGAAGTATCCGTCAAGGACATAGTTAATTTCTACATAAAAATCAACGATCACTCAAAGGCCAAGAAAGATCTGTCCCAGCTCTCCTCAAAAGACAAGGCCATTGCCTTGGATATCATCTCCCGCTCCACCGGCAGCAGGGAGTTCAAGATCGAACTGGCCAAGCACTTTCTCTATGACCTAGATGCCCAGGTACGCAAGAAATCAGAGTTTATGATGGAGGATTTGGTGCCGGACTGGGTTTCCGACCCGGCGGAGAGCATCCTGAAGCTCCTCAAGACGACCGATGACCGGGGAGGGGCGGCCCGCCGCAATGCCGCGGTGCGGTTCCTGTTCGGGATCGTCGATTCCGCCAGTCTGCGCGGCACCTTCATGACTCTGCTCAGCAGCCGCAACCGCAGTCACATGACGGAAATCATCGCCATCCTCGAGGACTATATCGATGCCTCGGTGGATGAGCAGGAACAGGTCAAGATCTTTGATGCCTGTCTGGATATCATTCTCTCCGACGACACCGACAATAATACGAAGCATTACGCTTCCACACTCCTGAGCGTCTTTTTCAAGAAGGTTCAGGCCACAGAGCTGGGCGCTGCGCTGAAGAAGAAATACATCGAGAAGCAGATCGAGAAGGCGGAAGGGGTGTATCGTTACCTCTGCAGCGGCACGGCCGGTCTCAGCTCCAACTTTCTCGAAGACCTGCTCCGGCCGCTCACTGCAGGCGGCCCGGTCTACCAGGCAAAGATCCTGACCTACTTCAACTTCGTTATGGATAAGGTCAGGCGTGTCGATGAGATCGACACGGTGCTCGATATCTACCCCGACTACTGGAACCATGACGAATTGCCGCGGGAAGACAAGATCAAGGCTATCTGCCGCAGGATTATCTCGGCGGTTGACGAGCTGTGGGATTATACCGAAGACCGTGAGGTGCGGGGGCTGGTTGTCAGGATCAGGTATGGCGAGTATGGCAACAAACGGGAACTGCTGGACCAGATCATGTCCAGGATAGAAGGAAAAGAACAGCTGGCCCCGGCTTCCCTTGAAAAGATTGCCCTGATGCTGCACTGCTTCCTGCTGCCGGAAGAAGATGATACCCTCAAACTGCTGGTGGCGCATCAGCTCCTCTTCAAGCTGGGGGGGAGGGATAACCAGCTGCAGGCCTTGCATTACCTACAGTTCTATGTGGAGAACAAGAGCCTGAACTATGCGGAAAAAGGGAGTATCGCGACGGTGGTTGATGATCTTCTCAAACAGGAGGGGCTTGCCGATGACATCCGTGCCATTGCCCGCTATATCCTGTTCATCGCCGCCCCGGACCGCTTCACCAGTGAAGATGACCAGAAGGAGATTCTGGGCTACCTGCGCAAGATTGTTGATGGCAAGGGTTTCGGGTCGGAGGAGGCGGAGATGCGGGTGGTGCAGTCGCTGATCATTCTGTCGGACAAGCTGATTAAAAACGAGAAATACAAGAAGGCCGCCATGTATCTGGAGTTCAAGATACGCAACCAGGAAAATGCCCCGAACCCGGTAAAACAGAAGGGTGCAAAGAAGTAGTCCAGACCGGATTCAAACCTCCGGAGGGAGCGCCGAGACGATCCTCCCGCCGCCAAGTACCTCGTCATCCCGGTAGAATACCACCGATTGGCCCGGGGTGACCGATTTCTGGGATTCACGGAAATAGACGGCACAGTCGTTCCCTTCACCCGGTTTCACCCGGCAGGGGACCGGCTGGTGCCGGTAACGGATCTTGCAACTGCAGTCGAACAGAGCCGCATCAGGCTCAATCAGCCAGCTGACCTCAACCGCCTCCAGTCCCGCCGCATAGAGATGTCGCTCTTCCCCCACGATCACCCGCCGGTTTTCGCTGTCAATGGCCACCACATAGAGCGGTTCCTTCCAGGCAATCCCTAACCCTTTGCGCTGGCCGATCGTGAAGCGATGGGTTCCGTTGTGTCTGCCCACCACCTTCCCGTTCAGATGGACAATCTCCCCGGCCGTTTGCCCGAGTTGCCCACTTCCCTCCAGAAAGTCCACGTAATCGTCGTTCGGGATGAAGCAGACCTCCTGGCTGTCGCTCTTCTCCGCCACCGGGATGCCGAATTCCCGGGCCAGCCGGCGCACCTCGTCCTTGGATTCTATCTCTCCCAGGGGGAAGACGATATGCTGCAGCCGCTCCTGGGTGAGGGTGAAGAGGAAGTAGGACTGGTCCTTGCCGATGTTCCTGGCCTGGCGCAGATGGCAGAGGCCGTCGGCGTCGCAGGTCCGCCTGACGTAGTGCCCGGTGGCCAGGGCCTCGGCCCCCAGTTCCAAAGCCGTATCCAGGAGCAGGCCGAACTTGATGTAGCGGTTGCAGCGGACGCACGGGTTGGGGGTCTGGCCGCAACGGTACTCACCGATGAAGTCGTCGATGATCAGGTCCTTGAAGCGTTCCTCGAACCGGACCAGATGGTGGGGGATGTTAAGATGCGCCGCCACCTGGGCGGCGTCGTAGGCCGGGGTGCCCGGCCCCTCACCCCGGGGGGCGAAGAGCTGCATGGTGATGCCGATCACCTCGTGCCCTTCCTGCTGCAGCAACGCGGCAGTCACCGACGAATCCACCCCGCCGCTCATGGCCACCGCGATTCTCATGGTTCGTCCTCCCCCAGGATGCAGCGGATCACCTGGTTTGCCTGGTGCCCGGCGGCGATGCCGACCCGGGGTGCCATGAGGCCGCTCCCCGGGCGGGCCGCCGAGACCCCGTCGCCGATCAGATAGAGGCTGTTGGATACCCGGACGGTTTCGATGCTGTTGTTGGAACCGTAGCCTGCCAGGCCAGAAGCGGCAAAGATCGTGGTCCCGGGCATCTTTTCCAGGGCGGTCTCCACCAGCATGGCCTTCATCTCGGCCCGGTCGAAGGCCTCCACCAGGTAGCGGCAGGGGGCGAAGACTGTCGGCAGGTTGTCCGGATCGAGCACGATGCAGTGGGTTTCCACGGTCACATAGGGGTTGATGCGGGCCAGGTTCTCCGCCAGGGCGGTGACCTTGTACAGGCCGATCTGGTCGATGAAGTACTGTTGGCGATTGAGGTTGGAGGGTTCCACCACATCAAAGTCGGCGATGATCAGCCGTCCCACGCCGACCCGCGCCAGGGCCACGGCGATGGCGGAACCCAGTCCCCCCGCACCCGCGATGCCGACCGTTGCCTCCTTCAGGCGGGCATGGACCCCCGGGGTATGGCGGGCCGCCATCAGGTACTCCAACTCCTCCCGGTCCGGCTGCTCGCCGCGGCGGATCAGGAACAGCTGATCCCCTTCAGCAACCACGGTATCGGGCGGCGCGGGGAAACCGTTCCTGATCAGCACATCGGCCCCCGGCTTTCGTTCGGCGGCCAGTTCCCCCAGGGTGATGCCGTCTGCGACGACGGCCGGTTTTTCGTTGATGCGGATGTTCATAGCGGGCTCATTTCAAAGACTACACAATCAAGAGCGGTTCTCACAGAGCTCACGAAGACACAGAGGGAAATCTTGAACTTCAATTTACAGGGATGAACAGGATAAACGGGATGAAGGCCAAGGACCCACCCCCAGTAAACCTCAAGACTGTAGTAACTCACGCAAAGGCGCAAAGACCGCCAAGAAAGTCAAATGCTATACAAAAAATGCCTTAACCAATACAGGTGAAAGACTTAAGTCTGGCAACTGGTTGATGTTACTTTGCGTTCTTAGCGAGCTTTGCATGAGACTGATATTTTAGAATAAAGGGTTTAGATGTTATCCCTTTCATCCTGTTCATCCCTGTTAAAAACGCTTTTGAATTCCTCCGCGCCTCTGTGTGCTCTAACGAGCGTTCGCGAGCGGGTGAGATACGTCTTTCTGAAACATCAAAAGCGGCTCTCACAGAGCTCACGGAGACACAGAGAAAACCGGGAAACTTGATAAACTATTTTTACAGGGATGAACAGGATAAACGGGATGAAGGCTTATGGGTGTACCCCAATAAGAGGTTTTCAGATGTTATCCCATTCATCCTGTTAATCCTTGTTAAAACGCCTTTGACTTCCTCTGTGCCTCTGTGTGCTCTAGCGAGCGTTCGCGAGCGAGTGAGAGGCGAATTTGTTCTTGTGTTTACACCCCCATGGCGTTCGCCATGTCAGCGATCAGGTCGTCAGGGTCCTCCAGGCCGACGGAGAGCCGTACCAGGGTGTCGGTGATCCCCTTGCGGGCACGCTCTGCCGGCGGCACCGAGGCGTGGGACATGCGGGC
This sequence comes from uncultured Geobacter sp., assembly GCA_964609805.1. Classification (GTDB taxonomy): domain Bacteria; phylum Desulfobacterota; class Desulfuromonadia; order Geobacterales; family Pseudopelobacteraceae; genus CAIPTY01. Next base: position 4,720 of record CAZSTJ010000024.1, read on the forward strand.
CGGGTAGGAGATGATGCTCTCCACCCCGCCAAGACTGACGGCGAAGGCGGCCAGTTTGGAGCCTTCAAGCAGCCGCTTGGTGGTCTCGTAGCTGTCCAGTTCAAAGGAAAATACCGCACCGGGACCATCGCTCTGTCCGGCATGGACCGCGTAACCGGGGTGGCCGGCCAGGCCGGGGTAGTGGACGGCAGTAACGCGGGGGTGGGCCGAGAGCCACTCCACGATCTTTTGCGTGTTGCGCTGGCTCTCCTCCATGCGGACCTTGAGGGTCTTGACCCCCCGCAGGGTCAGGAACGAATCCTGGGGCCCCAGGCCGGTGCCGAAGGCGTTCTGGACGTAGCGGATGCGGTCACCCAACTCCTTGTCGTTGACGACGGCAAAGCCGCAGATCACGTCGCTGTGGCCGTTGAGGAACTTGGTGCCGCTATGCAGGACGATGTCGCACCCCAGTTCCAGCGGCCGCTGCAGGTAGGGGGTCATGAAGGTGTTGTCCACCAGGGTGATGATGCCGTGGCGTTTGGCGATGGCCGCGGCACCGCGCAGGTCGGTGACCTTCAGCAGCGGGTTGGAGGGGGTCTCCAGGTAGATTCCCTTGGTCTCCGGCCGGATCGCCTCCTCAATGGCGGCCAGATCCGTGGCATCGACAAAGGTGCTGCTGATCCCCATGCGGCTGAAGATGGTGGAGAGTACCCGGTAGGCGCCGCCGTAGACGTCGTCGCAGACCACCAGATGGTCGCCGGGGGAGAAGATCATCAGGGTGGTGGAGATGGCGGCCATGCCGGAGGCGAAGGCCAGGCAGCGGCTCCCCCCTTCAAGGGCGGCAATCGTCTCTTCCAGCGCCTCTCGGGTCGGGTTGTCGCCGCGGGCGTAATCGTATTTGCGGAAGTGCTCCACCGATTCCTGTTGGTAGGTGGATATCTGGTAGATCGGTACCCCCAGGGCACCGGTCTCCTTATCGATCGTCGGGCCGCCGTGGATCAGCTTGGTTGCGAGTTTCATGGTTGTTTCCCTTATCCGGCTTATAGGTTGTTCAAAAATAGTCAGATCGTCGCCCCCGCAGAAAGCCACGCGGAGGCGTAGCAGCGCTACGCCGCACAAGATGGGTTTCGAGGACGGCGGTGAGATGGCTGTTTTTCAACAACCTCTTATGCTTCCAGAGCCCGGCGCAGGTCCTCGATCAGGTCGTCGGCATCCTCGATCCCGACCGACAGCCGCAGCAGCACGTTGTTGATGCCGAGGCGGGCCCGCAGTTCTTTCGGGATGTCGGCGTGGGTCTGCACCTCGGGGAAGGTGATCAGACTCTCGACCCCCCCCAGGCTCTCGGCAAAGGAGATCAGCTCGGTCTTGAGCAGAATCTGCTCCACCAGTGCCGGATTGTCAACCTCGAAGGCGATCATGCCGCCGAACCCCTTGCTGTCCCGTTTGATCAGGTCATGGCTCGGATGTTCCTCCAGGCCGGGGTAATGCACCCTGGTGATCCTCGGGTGCTGCTGCAGCCAGCGGGCGATCTTGAGGGCATTCTCCTGGTGACGGTCCAGGCGGACCGCGAGGGTCTTCATACCGCGGATCACCAACCAGGCATCCTGGGCCCCCAGGGTGGCGCCGGCGGCGTTCTGGTGGAAGTAGATCCGTTCCGCCAGGGCCGGATCCTTGGCCACCACCAGGCCGGAGACGACGTCGTTGTGGCCGGAGAGGTACTTGGTGGCGCTGTAGACGGTGATGTCGGCACCCAGATCCAGGGGACGCAGCAGATAGGGGGTTAGAAAGGTGTTGTCTGCGATCAGCAACAGGCTGTGAACCTTGCAAACCTTCGACAGGGCCGGCAGGTCGGCGAATTTGAGCAGGGGATTGGTCAGGGTCTCCACGAACAGCGCCTTGGTCTCGGGACGGATCGCCGCTTCAACCGCAGAGGTGTCGCTGGTGTCCACATAGGTAAAGGTCAGGCCGTACTGGTTGAATACCTGGTCGAAGAGACGGCAGGTGCCGCCGTACAGGTCCTCGGTCACGATCAGGTGGTCGCCGGTCTTGAACAGGAGCAGCAGGCTGGCAATGGCCGCCATGCCGGAGGAGTAGGCGAAGCCGCGGGCGCCGTTGTCAAGGCGGGCGATGCCGTCTTCCAGGGCCTGGCGGGTCGGGTTTCCGGAACGGCTGTAGTCGAAGCCGGTGCTCTGGCCAAGGCCGGGATGGCGGAAGGTGGCGGTCTGGTAGATGGGGATGGTGACCGCTCCGGTACGGGTATCCCACTCAAGTCCAATCTGTACGGTCTGCGTTGCGATGTTCATGGCAATCCTCCAAAAGAAAATCCCCTTCCGGGGTGCGGAAGAGGATTCTCGTTGAGGCGTCGCTCTTCCTTATCTCCCGGGACCGTTGCCGATCCCGCTGGATTTGGCACCTTGCCTTTCGGCCGGTTGCCGCGACTTCACAGGGCCAGTCCCTCAGTCGCTCTTGATAAGAAGTATATGTTTACTACGGTTGTGTAAATATCGTGATTAAATTGATATCAGTTCACCACTAACCTTGTCAATAAATAATTTTTGACCCGGAGTAATTCACTGCGTTTTTATGTAAAATTCAGTGTGCGGGCGCCGCAAGCTCCTTTGCCATAACGTAATCATCCATGACGAAGCCGTTGCCGATATCGACCACCACAACTTCGGCAATGCTCCAGCCGGCCTGCTGATAAGCCCGTATTGCCTTGTCGTTATGTTTGTTGACATTGAGTACTAAACGGTGTGCACCCATCTCCTGTGCGAGCCGCTCGACCTCCGCCAGGGCCCGGGCGCCGATGCCGGTGCCGTGATGCTCCGGCAGCAGGTAGAGCTTGTGCAGTTTCATGACGCCAGTGGCGTAGGGGCCGAAGGCCGCAAATCCGATCATGGCCCCGTCTGATTTGATGGTCAGCCAGGTCACCCCGCCGTTCTGCATCTCATCCTCGATCACCGGACGGGTATAGCCCCGCTCCAGCATGTAGTCGATCTGTTCCACCGTGATGATGGAGGGGTAGTGGGCATGCCAGATGCGGGCGGCCAGCGGGATGAGGGTGTCGATTTCGTCGGTCTGAAGGGGGGTTATGGTGATGGTGTTCATGGTTGGGGCGTTTTCTCCAGTGGTGATGGCTATGCGCTATGTCTGTCATTCATTATTAATGTTTTCCTGATGTAAGTTGCCAACAAACAAAGAATTACCATCATGAAACAAACGAATCCAACAAATGCAGGCATGGCAATTCGGTAAAGTCCAAATTGCATAGTAATCATGGTTACAACCACTACTATCGCCCAAGCAAGAAACGCTTTAAATGCCCATACTTTCATCTTCCACAGCCCAATAGCTGCAACAATTGCGGTAATCGCATAGGCCATTTCAATGAATCGTAATAGTTCCCACATAGGTCTGAAGATTGCGTTCGCAATTCCTCCCATTGCAACCCAACCGAGAGCTAAGGCCAAGAATGTGAATCCAATTGGACGTCTCATTCAATAACTTCCTTTGTCGAACTAGTAATTATGCAGCAGCAACCATTCTGTCTAATTATGGTGTTTCGGACTCAATTTCAATCAAAATCATCAAATACCCCATGAAAACACATTGAAAAAACTGCCGGTTCGGTTACCCTTGGGGCAGTGTTATGCAATGCGAGTGATACGGCAGGATGAAAGGAGAATCTGCATGAAAAGAACGGTGACATGTCTGATGGCCCTGGCGGGCCTGCTGTTGGTTGCCACCCTGGCCGGTGCGGCGGAAAAGGTCAAACCCTATCCCCATTACTGGATGAGCGTGGCCACCTCCAACCAGAGTATTCCCGGCATGTCGGGAGGTATGTCCGGTTTCGCCGGTATGTTCGGGGGCAAGGGGGCCTTCGGGCCGAAACGTGATCTGCTGCTGCAGCTGGAATCGCCCCGGCAGTCTGCTGATCCGGCCGCGAACCATGCTATCCCCCCGGGGCAGAACATGGGGGCCTCCCTGCCGCTGGTGACGCCGAAGACGGAGAAGAGCGAGTATGTGCCGCCCGAACGGACTCCCGAGCAGTACGAGAAGCCCAAGGCGCGGATGCTGATCTACTGGGGGTGTGGCGAGTCGATCGGCAAGGGACAGCCGAAGGTGATCGATACGGCAAAGATGAACCCGGCCGATTACGGCAAGGCCTTCGCCGGCCGGACCCCGACCCGCCAGACACCGCCGTCACCTCACAAAGGGTGGACCTACGGCGAGTGGCCCAACAAGGATGACCACACCGAAATCCCGGCCGACAGCTCTCTGGTGGGCAGCCATAAAATCTCCGGAAACTACGTGACCGATATCCCGTTCGCACTGGATAAACAACGGGATTTCATGGCCCCGGTGGAGTTCTCACCGATCCAGGCCCTGGCCAAAGGTGCCCTGAAGGTGGAGTGGCAGGCCATTCCGACGGCCATCGGCTATTTTGCCTCTGCCATGGGTCATAACCAGGAAACCGGTGAATCGATCTTCTGGTCGTCCAGCGAGGTGCCGGAGATCGGCTTCGGACTGCAGGATTACCTGACGCCCGGTGATGTCAGCCGCTTCATCAAGGACAAGGTGGTCATGTCCCCTGCCCGTACGTCCTGCACGGTGCCTCCGGTATTCCCGAATGGCCAGGGGGCCATGCTGCAGTTTATTGCCTACGGGGAGGAGCTGAACCTGGCCTATCCGCCGAAGCCCAAGGATCCCAAGAAGTTCTGGCAGCCGGACTGGTCGGTCAAGGTACGGCTCAAGTCCACCGGTATGACCGCCCTGATGGCCTCGGGCGACGAAGAGGGGATCAGTGCCCGCAAGGGTGCAGCAAAGCGGAAGCAGCGCAGCGTGCCGGCCGATGAAGAGGAGAAACAGGTGGAGGAAGGGGTTGACACCGGCTCCAAGAAGTCGAAAGGGGTAGGGGAGTCGATCCGTGGGTTGTTCGGTTTCTAGTCATTGTCCTTGAAAAAGCATTACCACGGAGGACACGGAGGGAGTCAGAGGAAAGTCTGTTCTTAAACAGGATATTACTCACGCAAAGGCGCAAAGCCCGCCAAGAAAGTCTACATGCTTACAAGCATAAACGTCTTAATCTCAATCAGGTGTAAGGCGATAGTCTGTCAACTGGTTGGTTTTACTTTGCGTTCTTAGCGAGCTTTGCGAGACAGCTTTTCTGGTTTGCCGTCAGCGTTTCTTCCGTTCCGCCGGGCAGACGTTGGTCCGGAGGGTGTCGGTGGTGGTGCCGGGCTTGATGGGGGAGAAGGGCTGTTTTTTCTCCTTGGTCCGGTATTCGGCCAGCAGGTCGCGATAGTAGCCATATACGCGGATCTCCGGCTGGCGGTAGCTCTTCTTCGTACAATCGATCTCAGTGATGAAGTCGATCTTGCGGATTTTCCCATGGTCGACATAGACGGACCGGTACAGTTCGGTCCGGTTCGGATGGGGATAGACGGTGACCGGTACGGTCACCGTCTTTCCTTTGCGGGTCAGTCCCTGCGTGTCGTAGAACCAGGGGCCGCTTTCCGGTGAGCGGCTGAACGGTTTCCAGCGGCTCCGGTCCAGTTCGATGCTCTTCAGCATGGCGCTGTAGTAGATGTCGCTCTCTTCCTCGTCCGGCTCCGCCCGCAACGGTTCATCCTCCCCCCGTAACGGGAGTGGCCGCAGGAGCGAGGCGGTGAGGACCAGCCAAGCAAGAAGGGAGCCATAACGGAAATGACGCAGCATAAAGGGCACGAGGTTCAGCCTGCCTTTCGGGTGGAGTCGATGGCCTGCCCACACGTATATGTCACCTCTCCGTGAAACACAAGTCCGTTTGCACAGGCCTCCGAGGTTTTCAAATCCTCAGAGGTCTACCCAGAAAGATGAAATTTATTATTGACAGCATGAATGTAATTGTTTATCTATAGCTTTAATAGATATGATTACCAAGAAAACGAAATACGCCTTCATGGCGCTGCAGTATCTGGCGGAGCAACCGGCTGAACAACCGGTCCTGATTGCAGACCTGTCCCGTGAGGAGCAGATCCCTAAAAAGTTCCTCGAGTTCATCCTGCTGACGCTGCGCAAGGCGGGCATCCTGCAGAGCAGGATCGGCAAGGGGGGAGGCTACTGGCTGGCCCAGCCGGCCAACCGGATTACCCTGGCCATGGTGATCAGGGCCCTGGAAGGTGATTTTGCCCCGGTACAGTGCCTGAGCGAAACGGCTCCGGGCAAATGTGAAGAGTGTCAGGATGTGGCAAGTTGTGGTATCAGGCTGACCATGGTTGATGTGAATGATGCGCTGAACTCGGTCCTGGAGCGACTGACCCTGGCGGATATGATTGAACGAAGTGAGAATGTGCGTAGAACAGCAGCTAAAACCATAGATTTTTCTATTTAGATTTTTTTGGTATTTATGTCTATATTAACCATAGAATTTAAAGATGTAAGCGGCAGACTGCTACCTTACAAATTCCGGGTAATCGACAGATGGCAATGACAATCAACGCACAACGACTGGAAAGACTGATCGGTCAGCCACATACGATGCCATCGCATACGGACCTGCGGCGAGAGGGGGAGGTTTTTTTCATCGGCGCCAGCCTGCCGCTCTTCGAAACCCTGGAGACCATGTACGAGAGTCTGTGCCAAGGGTCATGCAGCCTGTTCCTCGTGACCTTTGCCGGCCGTGATGAGTTGCAGAAAAACCTGGAGTTAGTGCGTAGCATCAAGAAAAATTTCTCCGTACGTCTCATGGGGCGCATAGGCTACGATTTGCCGGGGGCGCTCTATGAACAGCTCTATCTGGCAGGGCTTGATCTGCTCGATATCCCTATTCATGATGCCGATGGTGCGCGCCGTGCCCGCCATCACGAACGGATCACGGAGCGGGCGGTCTACGACGGCATGGGCTTCCCGCGCTGGTCGGTCTGCTCGTCGCTGCTGGTCGATGGCGCCGATGCGGCGCTGCAGAGAAAGAACATCGACGATCTGCTTGCCGGCGGAATCGTTCCCCTGCTGAGCCTGCCGGCCGACGGTATCCCGGTGGCCACCGAAGATGCCGTGGCACGTTTCGCTTATCTGGCCGATGCCTGGCAGCGCCATGATGTGCCGATCAAGCCGCTGCTGCCGCTGATCCGGCTGTTGACGCCACTGGAGTCTGCCACGAGCGGTGGACTCCTGCGCAGCGCCATCGACCGGTTTCATGACCGGAGACAGTTGGCCACCTCCGATCTCTGCCGGCATCTGCGCACCAACGGGGCGGAAGCCTCCTTTGAATCTGCGGGGCTGTAATGGATCAGATATCCTTTGATAAGCCGCTCAAGATGGACACGCGCCCCCTCTGGATGATCGTCGTGGACCGCACCGGCCGTTACCAGATTTTCGGCGCGTTCATCGTCGTCATGGCGGTCCTGTTCAACCTCACCGCGCCGGACGGGCTGAGCCCCGCCGGTTATCACGCCATTGTTCTCTTCGGCGGCACCGTCTTCCTGTGGGTTTCGGGATTGCTGCCGATTGCCGCTACGGCGCTGCTTTCTATGGTGATGCTGCCGCTCCTGGGGATCATGGATGCCAAGAGCACCTATGCCCACTTCGGCAACGAGGCGGTGTTCTTCATCCTGGGTGCATTCATCCTGGCAGCGGCCATGACCGGCAGCGGACTGTCGGCCCGGCTGGCCAGGGCCATGCTGGCCCGCTTCGGCCGGACCCCGCGGACGCTGGCCCTGACCGTGTTCCTGCTCTGCACCGCCCTGTCGTACTGCATGAGTGAACATGCCGTGGCCGCGATGATGTTCCCGGTGGTCGCCGAGATCGTCGCCAGCCTCGGGCTGGAACGGGGCAGGAGCCGCTATGCCGGATTGCTCTTCATGGCAATCGCCTGGGGATGCATCATCGGCGGCATCGCCACCTTCCTCGGCGGGGCGCGGGCCCCGCTGGCGGCCTCCATCCTCCGGGAAACCACCGGGCTGCATTTCTCGTTTCTGGAATGGATGACCGCTGCCAGCATGATTGTCCTGCCGTTGGTCCTCATCGGCTTCCCACTGCTGCTCCGTTTCTTCCCCCAGGATATCGACAGCGTTGAGGGGGGGATGCGCTATCTTAACCGCAAACGGCTTGAAGTCGGCAAGATGAGGTTCAACGAATATCTTGTTGCCCTGGTGATGATTGCAACGATTATCAGTTGGATGACCCTGGGTGAAAAGACCGGGCTGGCCGCCATAGCCATCCTGGCCGCGGTGGTGCTGTTCACCTTCCGGGTGGTCAGCTGGGAAGCCATCGAAGAGTATGTCAACTGGGGCATTGTCCTGATGTACGGTGGCTCCATAGCACTGGCCGGCGCCCTGGAAAAGAGCGGCGCCGCCCTCTGGATCGTCCGGAAAGGGCTGGCGGCGTTCACCCCTTCTCCCTTCGTGGTGGTGGCGGTGATCTCGTTTGTGGCGATCATCCTGACGGAGTGCATCAGCCATGCGGCCGTGGTGGCGATCTTCATGCCGATCGGCCTTACCCTGGCGGCGAGTCTGGGCATCGACCCCAAGGTGATGACCCTCTCCATCGCACTGCCGGCCGGCCTGGCCTACTGCCTCCCCATGGGTACCCCGGCCACGGCTATCGCCTACGGCTCGGGATTTCTGAAGAGCCGTGATATCATTGTCCCCGGGACCATTATCATGCTGATCTCCTGGCTCCTGTTCCTGTTGTCGGTGCTGTTCGTCTGGCCGCTGATCGGCCTTAAGATTTAGGAGGTCGTTGAAAAACGGGCATCTCGCCGCCGTCCTCGAAAGTCTCCTTGTGCGGCGTAGCGCTGCTACGCCTCCGCGGGCCGTTCTGCGGTGGCGACGATCTACCCATTTTTGAACAACCTGAATTATCACTAGATTAACCAGCCCGATTGTCGGGAGAAAAAAGGAATCGTTATGAGCACCACCATCCCCGAAATTGCCATCGCTGCATCACCGGCGGAGATCCTCCGCGCCGGCATCGAGGCTGCCGGTGGCCCGGTATCCCTGGCCTGCTCCTTCTCGCTGGAGGATGTGGCGGTCATCGATATCGCCCATAAGGCCGGCATCTCCCTGGGGGTATTCGCCATCGACACTGGTAGGCTGCACGAGGAGACCTACGAGGTGGCCGATGCACTCGTGGAACGTTATCGGATCAAGATTGACTGGTACTTTCCCCGTCACGAAGAGGTAGAACGGCTGGAACGGTCCGAAGGGCTCTTCTCCTTTCGTGAATCTCTGGAGAAACGTCATGCCTGCTGCGCCATCCGCAAGGTGGAACCGCTGTCCCGCGCCTTGGCCGGCCTGTCCGGCTGGGTGACCGGCATGCGCCGGGAGCAGGGTGTGACCCGTGGTGAACTGAAGGCCATCGAACGGGACGATCTGAATGGTGGTATACTCAAGATCAATCCCCTGCTTGACTGGACGGAGGAACAGCTTCTGGCCTATACTTCCGAGCATCGCCTGCCGAAAAACCGTCTCTACGATCAGGGGTACCGCTCCATCGGTTGCGCCCCCTGCACCCGGGCCGTTAAGCCGGGGGAGGATGCCCGGGCAGGAAGATGGTGGTGGGAGAACGCGGAGAACAAAGAATGCGGCCTCCACCGGAGGTGACGGCTGTGGCTTTCACGCCATCTCGCCGCCGTCCTCGTCACTTCCTTGTGCGGCGTAGCACTGCTACACCTCCGCGGTCGTTCTTGCGGATGCAACGATCTGACGCAAAATCCGCAGCCGTTTTGTAAACTTAAGGAGCCATACATGAGTCAGAATCTTACCCATCTGCAACAGCTCGAAGCAGAGAGTATTCACATCATCCGCGAGGTCGTAGCCGAGTTCGAAAACCCGGTCATGCTCTACTCCATCGGCAAGGACTCGGCGGTCATGCTGCATCTGGCCCGCAAGGCCTTTTATCCGGCACCGCCACCGTTTCCGCTGCTGCATGTGGACACCACCTGGAAATTCCAGGAGATGATCAAGTTCCGTGACCGGATGGCGGCTGAGTGCGGCCTGGATCTGATCGTCCATGTCAACACGGAAGGGGTTGAAAAGGGGATATCCCCCTTTACCCACGGCTCCGCCCTTTATACCGACGTCATGAAGACCGAGGGGCTGAAGCAGGCGCTGGACAAGTACAAGTTCGATGCCGCCTTTGGCGGTGCCCGCCGGGATGAGGAAAAATCCCGGGCCAAGGAACGGATCTTCTCCTTCCGCAGTGCCAACCACCGCTGGGATCCGAAGAACCAGCGTCCCGAACTCTGGAGCCTCTACAACACCCGCATCAAGCCGGGGGAGAGCATCCGGGTCTTCCCGCTCTCCAACTGGACCGAACTGGATGTCTGGCAGTACATCCACCTGGAGAACATCCCGATCGTGCCGCTCTACTATGCCGCCGTGCGGCCGGTGGTAGAGCGCAACGGCATGCTGATCATGGTGGATGACGAGCGCCTTGAACTGCTGCCGGGCGAAGAGGTGCAGAACCTGTCGGTTCGCTTCCGCACCCTGGGGTGCTATCCCCTCACCGGTGCCGTGGAATCGGAGGCCGACACCCTGCCGGAGATCATCCAGGAGATGTTGCTGACCCGCACCTCGGAGCGCCAGGGGCGGCTCATCGATCATGATCAGGCAGGGTCGATGGAGAAGAAAAAGCAGGAAGGTTATTTCTAAGAAAAGGATGAATTATGAAGTATGAAGGATGAAATTAACGGCACTCCGCTTTTTTTCATAATTCATACTTCAACCTTCATAATTGAGGTTTACATATGGCACATCAATCTGAACTCATAGAAAAAGACATCCTCGCCTACCTGAAGAGCCAGGAGGAAAAATCGCTGCTCCGCTTCATCACCTGCGGCAGCGTGGACGACGGCAAGAGCACCCTGATCGGCCGTCTGCTCTGGGACTCCAAGATGGTCTTCGAAGACCAGCTGGCGGCCCTGGAGGCGGACAGCAAGCGGGTCGGCACCCAGGGTGGGGCCATCGACTACGCCTTGCTGCTGGACGGCCTGCAGGCGGAGCGGGAGCAGGGGATCACCATTGATGTCGCCTATCGCTTTTTTTCCACCGACCGACGCAAGTTCATCGTCGCCGATACCCCGGGGCACGAGCAGTACACCCGCAACATGGTCACCGGCGCCTCAACCGCCCAGGTGGCGGTCATCCTGGTGGATGCCCGCAAGGGGCTCCTGACTCAGACCCGCCGCCACAGCTTTCTGGTGTCGCTGGTCGGCATCAAGCATGTGGTGCTGGCGATCAACAAGATGGACCTGATCGAGTACGCCCAGGGGCGTTTCGACGCTATCCTGGCAGATTACCGTCAGTTTGCGGCCCCGCTCGGATTCGGCTCGATCACTGCCATCCCGATCTCTGCCCTCAATGGCGATAATATTATCGAGAGGAGCAATCAGACCCCTTGGTATGATGGACCAACTCTGATGAATCATCTGGAAACCGTCGAAGTGGAGGGGGATAACCGGCACCAGCCGTTCCGTTTGCCGGTACAGTGGGTAAACCGTCCCCATCTGGATTTTCGGGGATTCTGCGGCACGATAGCCGCCGGTACGGTCCGCCCGGGGGATGAGGTGCTGGTGGCTTCGTCCGGCAAGTCCAGCCGGGTTGCCCGCATCGTTACCATGAACGGCGACCTGCAGGAGGCGACCGCCGGTCAGGCGATAACCCTGACCCTGGCGGATGAGGTCGACATCAGTCGTGGCGACCTGCTGACGGCACCGGATGCACCGCCGCTCCACACCCGGCACCCGGAGGCGAACCTGGTCTGGATGAGCGACGAGCCGCTGCAGCAGGGGCAGATCTACCTGGTGAAGACCGCCACCGCCATCACCCCGGGACGGGTGACGCGGGTGGAATACGCGGTGGATGTCAACACCCTGGAGCAGAAACAGGTGCCGACCCTGGGGCTGAACGAAATCGGCGTGGTCCGCCTGGAGCTTGACCGGCCGGTGGCGTTCGATCCCTACCGGCAGAATCGCGATACCGGCAGTTTTATCGTGATCGACCGCTTCACCAATGCCACCGTAGCGGCCGGTATGGTGATTACGGCGGCACCCGGCGATGTGCCGGATCCGTCGTACCGCCCGGTAGGGGCGGCGGAAGGCAGTGGAGGCACCAGGAGGATTACCCTGAGTGAATCCGCGGTGGGGGGGCAGGGCATCAGCGTAGTGGATCTGTCCGAGGAATCAGGTGAGATTGAACTGGCAGTTACCGACAGCTTCCTGGCCTATCTCGACAAAGGGAACCGGGTTCTGCTCCGGCTGAGGGATATGGGACAGGTTGCCGCTGCGGCGCAACTTGCCTACGAGTATACCCTGGCGTTCGAATTCGACCGTACTGCGGAGGGGGTAAGCATCCTGCTGTTCAAGCGAAGTATCGGTACCCGGGGAGGATCCCGCGAAGTGGTCGGTGTCGGCATTTGATCCGGCAGCTTTGTGCCCGGTTGTATTCGCAGCCGAAAAACGAGACTCGACAGTGCATCGCCGGTATGCAGTGTCGCAAGGAAAACCGTAACGGGAGGGGTGCATGGGGCTGAGCAAACGAGACTGGATTGTCATACTGCTGGTGCTGGTGATTATCGGTGTTCTCGCGGCGGGTAAGGGGCGGATGAAGGCCGTGCCGGTACCCAATGACGAGCGGCACCGGCAGGTGTACGATCTCCTGGGGAAGGGTGGTGAGCTGGTAGAGGTGGAAAAACGGTGTGCCCCCTGCCATGGAACCTTGGGAAAGCCCTTTTCGAAAGGGCATCCCCCTAAGGAACAATGTCTGATCTGTCACAAACCGGCCCACTAACCGATGCTGTGATAAGAAATAAAAGAGGTTATGGCGTTATGTCATAACCTCTTTTTTGTGATAGAGAACCGAGCACGGGGAGTCAGCCCGTTACGGTATGAAGTGCATCTAGAGGTTGTATGGATTGCATACCATGCTACAATGAAAAACTTTTAGTATCGCGATACGTAAATTAACTGCACGGAGTTGCTTATTAATGAGACCCTTACCCTGTCTGTTGGTTATGCTGCTTCTCCTCGCGGGGTGTGCCTCCCGGGCGCTGCCGCCGGTGGCGTTTACCCCCCCTCAGCGTACCATCGATTACCTGAGCGAGGTCAAGCCGCTCCTGGACAAACGCTGTACGGTCTGCCATTCCTGCTACAACGCCCCCTGCCAGCTCAAACTTGATTCCTTTGAGGGGGTGGACCGGGGGGGCACCAAGCGTGCGGTCTACAATGTCACCCGCCTGACCACCATGGATCCGACCCGTCTCTTTGTTGACGCCAAGACAACCGAGGAGTGGCGAAGGAAAGAGTTCTTCAGCGTCACCGAGAGCACGGTTTCCGGCGGGCTGAACGATTCACTGATGATCCAGATGCTGGCCCACAAGATGAAGAACCCGAAGTCGACCGGAGAGTACCGGCCGGAGGCGGAGGACCTGACCTGCGCGAAGGACCGTGACGAGTTGGGGGGATATCTGGAAAAGCATCCCAATAACGGCATGCCGTTCGGTTTCCCGCCGCTGAAGCAGGATGAGTTCGACATCATCGCCGGTTGGCTGGTGCAGGGTGCCAAGGGACCAGACCCGGTCAGTCAGCAACTCCTGGAGGCCCCCAAATCTGACGATGCCCGGGCCGTGACCCTGTGGGAGGATTTCCTCAACCGGGACGACGCCAAGTATGCCGTCACCGCCCGTTACCTCTATGAGCATCTCTTTCTGGCTCACCTGAAATTCGGCACCGTTAGCAACGAATTCTACGAACTGGTGCGGTCCCGCACCGCTCCGGGCAGCCCCATCGACCTGATCGCCACCGTTCGCCCCTATGATAACCCGGGGGTGGATCGGGTCTATTACCGCTTCCGGAAGATTCATTCCACCATTGTGCACAAGACCCACATGGTGATGGTGATGGATAACGCCAAGATGGAGCGGATCAGGGAGCTGTTCATAGTCCCGGAATGGCTGCAGAAGCCCCATTCCCCCGGATATGATTCGCGGGTCAGTGCCAACCCCTTTGTGGCATTCGAACAGATTCCCCCCCGCAGTCGCTACCAGTTTCTGCTGGATAATGCGCAGTACATCATCATGACCTTCATCCATGGCCCGGTCTGCAAGGGGCAGATTGCCCTCAATGTCATCGATGACCACTTCTGGGTCATGTTCATGGATCCTGACTATGATCTGAGTGTCAACTATCCCGGCTTCCTAAGGATGCACCGCGACAAACTCGTCATGCCGATCGAGAACGGCAGTAATATCAGTGTGTTCTTCGCCCTGCGTGACCGTTACGGCAAGGATTCTTCCGCATTTTACCGGGCCCGCCAGGATTATTACAGCGCCCACTATTACGACGGGCTCGGCTACGACGCCATCTGGAAGGGAAACCTGCCGCAGGATGCCCCGCTGCTGACGATCTACCGCCACTTTGACAGTGCTTCCGTGCACAAGGGGGCTCTGGGCAACCTGCCGAAGAGTCTCTGGGTCATCGATTACCCGTTGCTGGAGCGGATCTATTACTCACTGGTGGCCGGCTTCGATGTCTACGGCACGGCGGGGCACCAACTGGCCATGCGCCTCTTCATGGACGGCTTACGGATGGAGGGGGAAAGTTACTTCCTCGATTTCCTCCCTCCGGTGCAACGGGTAGAAATCATGCGGGGATGGTACAAAGGGGTCAACCTGAAGGATGTCGACTTCTACCCGTCATCACTGCCATCCCGCATATCATTTGCCACCAATGACCCGAAGCGTGAATTCGTGGAGGCGGTGATCGATAAACACTTGAATCCGGAGGCCGGGATCGGCTTTGACCCGATCAATTACCTGCGGGCCGGTGCCGAGTTTCCCGGTCTGCCGCAACAGTACCGCGCCAAGGAAGATTATCTGAAGGGGTTGCGGGCGCTGTCGCGCCCCGGTATGCCCTTTATCTCGCTCATTAACGACCATGCTGCCAATCTGGCCTACCTGCGCATCCGACTTAAAAGCGGCCGTGACTATGCCATTTCGGTGGTGGTCAATCGTTGGCACGACAATGTTGCCTATCTGTTCGGCGAGGACGAACGACTGAACCCGTCCCGGGATGATGCTGACTTCATACCGGGGCTGATCGGCTCCTACCCGAACATGTTCTTCGAGGTGAAGGAGGATGACCTGCCTGATTTCTTCAATCTGATGGAGAACTTCAAAGGTGGGGAAAAGGATATGGCCCGGCTGGCACGATACGCCATCAATCGATCCGACGACCGCTTCTGGCCGGCCTATGATTGGTTCCAGAAACGCTTTCTGGAAGAAGAACCGGTGCATGGCGGGTTGTTTGATCTGAATCGCTATTACTACAAGGCACGGTAGGCGATTCGGACAAAGGAGTTACCTTATGAAGTTCATCAGAGAATTCTATGAGAGGGAGTCGTCAACCGGCATACTGCTGATGCTGGTGACGGTGGCTGCGCTGCTGTTGAAGAACTCGGCCCTGGCCGGAGCCTATAACGCATTCCTGCATACCCCGGTGGAGATCCGGTTCGGCGCCTTGCAGATTGCCAAGCCGCTGCTGCTCTGGATCAATGACGGCTTGATGGCGGTCTTCTTTCTGCTGGTGGGGCTGGAGGTTAAACGGGAACTGCTGCGGGGAAGCCTGTCATCCTGGTCACAGGCGGCACTGCCGGTGATCGCAGCTATCGGCGGCATGGCGGTTCCCGCCCTGATCTATGTCGGATTAAACTATCGTGAACCTTTGTCACTCCATGGCTGGGCCATCCCCACCGCCACGGATATCGCCTTTGCCCTCGGTATCCTGTCACTGCTTGGCAGTCGTGTACCCGCATCGTTGAAGATATTCCTGCTGGCCCTGGCGATTATGGATGACCTCGGCGCCATCGTCATTATCGCACTGTTCTATACCGCAGACCTTTCCTTCGGTTCCCTGACTGTGGCAGGTGGCGCCTTGGCCGCATTGTTTGTCCTCAACCGGGCCGGTGTTGTCCGCAGGGCGGCCTACATTTTGGTGGGGGCCGTGCTCTGGGTCAGTGTCCTCAAATCGGGTGTCCATGCCACCCTGGCCGGCGTTGCCCTGGCCTTCATGATCCCCCTTGATGCGCGGGAGGAGGGGGGAAAGCATCCCCTTGCCGAAAAACTGGAGCACGATCTGCACCCCTGGGTGTCGTTCATGATCCTGCCGCTCTTTGCCTTCGTCAATGCCGGTATCGATCTGCGGGGGATCTCTGTTGACCAGCTGGCAACTCCGGTGCCGCTGGGGATCATGCTGGGGTTGTTTGTCGGCAAGCAGGCGGGGGTCTTCCTCTTCAGCTGGGTTGCGATCCGCCTGAAGATGGCGACGCTTCCCCCCGGCAGCAGCTGGCGGCAGCTGTACGGCATTGCCCTGATGACCGGCATCGGTTTCACCATGAGCTTCTTTATCGATTCTCTGGCCTTTGTGGATGATACGGTCTACCAGTATGCCGACAAACTGGCGATCCTGCTGGGGTCGCTGCTGTCAGGGGTGGCGGGGTACCTGGTGCTGCGCGGCAGCGGCGGCAATCAGTTCAGGAAATAATCGTGGTACAAGGCCTGATCAGTAGTAGGTCTGTTGTTACCGGCCGCCGATGGAAAACGAAATCGGCATTTCCTCCTGTTTCGAAGCTCCCGCCTGCAGCGCCATCAGCTGGCTCACCAGGCTGAAGGTTGATTTGGAGTCCAGGTCGCTGTCGGATATGTAGAACCAGGCATCGCGGTAGCGTATCGCTACCGAGGCATTTTCCGGTTCGGAGTCCGCAGAAGCAACCCTGAACAACCCCCCCATCACCAGTTGCCAGTCGAAGGCTTCTCCGTTTGTCAGTGCTGTCCGTGTTACCCGGCCGCGCTCCAGATCCTGCCGGGGCGGTTCGACCCCCTGCGACAGGTAGTTCAGGATACCGATCATCGACCGTGGCACGACATTGATCGTTTCCGCCCCGCCGCTCCCCAGCCCGATGACTACCTTGAAGTTGTTTATGTTATGTGACAGCCCCAGGAGACGTTTGAACTCAACAGTATCCGGATCGTCGACGGCACTCGGCAGGAAACGTAACTCCAAGAGAGGTTTGCCGCTCTCCGAGATGTGGCCGACGTCCACCAGTTTCCTGACCTGCAGGGAACGGAGACTCTTGACCGCCTGCCGGAAATCCTTGTAGACCGGTTCATAGGAAGGGGTCGGGCCGGTCGCGGACGGGGCGTTCTTCAGGCCGTTCATCTCCTGGAACATGAGGGTCATCAACCGTTCCAGCGACCAGCCGGAGTTGGCAAGCAGCACCAGTATCTCAGGGTGGAGTACCGACATCATCTGGCGGGTAAAGCGCTCCCCGTCCAGCGGGGAATAAAAGATGGTCGGTTTCTCTACCATTCCTATCTTTGCTGCACCAATAGTATAGGTGTTGAACCCCTTTTCCGGGATAGTCGCTGAAGACCCGAGCTCGCGGTTGAACTCCAGGGATGCCGCAACCTTCTCCACGTTCAGGAAGTAGATCGAATCCCGGTATTTGAGGCGGACGAGGTTGAGGAGCAGTTCCTGCTCGTTGGTCTGCTGGATAGCCATGTTGTAGTCGGCCCGGGTGGTGTGGATAGACCGGGGGCCCATGGACATGCAGCCGGTCAGCATCAGCATGGTCAGCACGACGAAACTATTGCGGGCAGTTATCATGTTATCCCTCCCTGCCGGTGTGTTTTACCTTTAACCGCGCAGCTCTGCGGCTGCCATAACATTCACCAGATCTGCACCCGTTTCCCCGGATCAAGCCACATGGGGTCGCCGGGACGGATGCCGAACGCCTTGTGGAAGGCGTCCAGGTGCAGCAGCGGGACATAGCCGCGAAGTGCGCTGTTAGCGTGATAATCAATGGAGGCCAGCAGCCGCAGCCGCTCGGGGCGCCCTTTGTAGGCC
>CAZSTJ010000025.1:0-2583 GCA_964609805.1 uncultured Geobacter sp.
ACCCCTGGGAGCGTCTCCGCACCCTGAAACGCTACATCAAGAAAACCCCGTTCTCGATGCTGCTCCGTGCCCAGAATCTGGTTGGCTATCGCAACTATGCCGATGATACCGCCTTGGCCTTTGTTGACCGCGCAGCCGAGAACGGTATGGATGTATTCCGCACCTTTGATGCTCTGAACGATTATCGCAACTTCGAAACCGTCGTCAAAGGGATCAAGAAAGCCGGCAAGCACTTCCAGGGTTGCATCTGCTACTCCCTGACCGAGCCGCGCCTGGGTGGGGATGTATACGACCTGAAGTATTATGTCGACCGGGCCAAGGCTCTGGACGATATGGGTGCTGATTCCATCTGCATCAAGGATATGGCCGGGCTCATCGCTCCTTATGATGCCTATGCCATCGTCAAGGCCATCAAGGAAGTAACCAAGACCCCGGTGCACCTGCACAGCCATTTCACCTCCGGCATGTCTCCGATGAGTCACCTCAAGGCCATCGAGGCCGGTTGCGACATCGTCGACACCTGTATGACTCCCTATGCGTACAGAACAGCGCACGCCGCCGTTGAGCCCTTGGTCATGGCACTGCTCGGTACCAACCGTGACACCGGTTTTGATATCAAGAAACTGGCCGCCATCAACGAGGTCCTTGAGAAAGAGGTCATGCCGAAATACAAGCACCTTATGGACGACTCCAAGATCTCGATCATCGACATCAACGTACTGTTGCATCAGACCCCGGGCGGCATGCTTTCCAACCTGGTCAACCAGCTGCGTGAGATGGATGCACTCGACAAGATCGACATGGTCTACAAGGAGCTGCCGAAGGTCCGTAAAGATCTCGGTCAGATCCCGTTGGTCACCCCGACCAGCCAGATTGTTGGTATCCAGACCGTCAACAACGTTCTGTTCGACACCCCGGAAGAGCGCTACAAGATGATCACCGCTCAGGTCAAGGATCTGTGCTACGGTCTCTATGGCAAGACTGCTGTGCCGATCAATCCCGAGGTGCAGAAGAAAGCGCTGAAGGGGTATGCTCGTGGCGAGGAGCCGATCACCTGCCGGCCGGCCGAGGTAATCGAGCCCGAAATGGAAAAAGCCAAGGCCGAGATCGGCGACTTGGCCAAGGACATCGACGATCTGGTTCTGTATGCCATCTACCCGGTCACCGGCAAGAAGTTCCTCGAGTGGAAGTACGGCAAGACCCCGGCTCCGCCCGAAGTTATGCCGATCACCCTGGATGACGTCAAGAAGCGTGACGAACTGATCGCCAAGGCAAAGGCCGGCAAGCTGGTTGAGCCCAAGGCCAATGCTCCGGAGAAATCTGCCAACGTCCGCACCTTCAACGTGTTCGTTGATGGCGAGTACTTTGCCGTTGACGTTGATCCGACTGGCGACTTCCAGCCGATGGTCGCTGCGGCTCCCGCTCCTCGGGCCGCCGCACCAGCCGCTGCTGCAGCACCCAAGGCCGCGGCCCCGGCCGCTGCTCCTGCTGCCGCACCCAAGGCCGCAGCTCCGGCACCGGTTGTTGAAGGCGGAACCCCGCTGCTGGCCCCCATGCCCGGCATGGTCGTCAAGAATGTAGTCAACGTCGGCGACACCGTCAAAACTGGCGACGCCGTGGTTATCCTCGAGGCCATGAAGATGGAGAACTCGCTGGGCGCTCCGTGCGACGGGACGGTCAAGGCCCTGAACTTCGGTTCCGGCGACTCGGTGGCTAAGGACACGGTTCTGGCAGTCATCGGCTGATTTCCGTCTGACAGTCGTTCGTACAAAGAAAAGGGGAGCGCCGGATCACTGGCGTTCCCCTTTTTTATGCGTTATGTCCGCCGGCGCCGCGTGCTGCAATCGCCGACGAAAGGAATGTCGTCAAACCAGGCCGAGATATCTGGCCTGCTGCCACAACTGACTCGCCAGACGCACCGTGGCCTGATCCACCATCCTTCCTTCCACGGCCACTGCGCCCTTCCCTTCCGCCCCGGCCTGGGCAATGGCTTCGATCACCTTGGCCGCCAGGGCTATTTCCTCCTGCGAAGGGGTAAACACTTCGTTAATAATGTCTATCTGCGAGGGGTGAATGGCCCACTTGCCGTCGCATCCCAGGGCCGAGGCCATGACCGCCGAACGCCGTAATCCCGCCAGATCTTTAAAGTTACCATAGGGTGCGTCAATGGCTTGGCAACCGTGCGCTTTGGCATTCATCACCATGTGGCTCAGGGCAAAATTCCAGCGATGGCCGGGATACAGTTCTTCCTCCTTTTCCCCATGCCCCGAGATGGAAACTAGGCGGGCGCCGATGGAGGCGGAATAATCGGCAATGCCGAAGACCAGGGTTTTAACCCGAGTACTGGCCCCGGCGATCTCGGCGGCCCGCATCATGCCCTCGGCGGTTTCAATCGATGCCTCCACGCCAACCAACGCCTCGGTTTCCCTGCTCATTTCGATGCCGCTGAGCAACCGGTCAGCAAAGTACACATCGCCCGGGTGGTTGACCTTGGGGATGACGATGGCATCGATAACGTGACCCGCCTGCTCGGCCACCTCCAGTAGATCCCGATAGGCAAATGGGGTGTCCAGGGCGTTGATC
>CAZSTJ010000025.1:2593-22345 GCA_964609805.1 uncultured Geobacter sp.
CTCCCGCAGGGATTGGATGACCTGTTCCCTGGCTGCCGCCTTCATATCTACGGGAACGCTGTCCTCGAGGTCAAGCATGACCACGTCGGCCTTACTTTCGCAGGCCTTGCCGTGCATCTTATTCAAGTGGCCGGGAACGGAGAGATTGGAACGCCTTGGTTTCATGGAACCTCCTGGATGAAAAATGGCTGATGGGAAACGGGGAACCGGGCGGATGGCATGGGGAGAAACCCCTTCGCGACATGGGACCAGAGCAACTGGCATGGCCTGCCCGTGGCTGTCATGACGAACATAACGTTGTTCGTTGCTCAGGTGATGTCGACTTGACCTGATTTAAAATCCAAACCATTTTTTCTTCTTTTTCGGATTGCCCATGGCGACGCGATTTCTGCCGGAATTCTTGGCTTCGTACAGGGCCTCGTCGGCAAGGCCAATGAAGTCGTCTTTCTTGAAATCGTCGACCGAGGGCCGTGCGCTGGCCACGCCGATGCTGATGGTGACGTGATAGGTGCTGGCGCCGTCGTCGAAGGTGTGATCCTCTATCGTTTTACGAATCTTTTCGGCTACCGCCATTGCATCCTCCGGGCCGGTTTCCGGCAACACGAACACGAATTCCTCGCCGCCGTACCGGGCGATGAGGTCGTACTCGCGAATGACGCCCTTGGCGACCCGGCTGAATTCCTTGAGCAGGAAGTCACCGGTCTGGTGGCCATACGTGTCGTTGAATTTCTTGAAACGGTCGATATCGGCCAGGAGCAAGGAGAGGGTGCGTTCGTTGCGGATGGAACGGTTGATCTCGGCGTCGAGGAAATTTTGGAAGAATCGGTGATTGTTGATCTCTGTGAGCCCGTCCAGGTTGGCCAAATCCTCCAGCAGCCGGTTTTTCTGGGCCAGTTCCTCGGAGAGTTTTTCCAGGGCCATCTTTGACTTGACCAGTTCGCGGTTGATCTCTTCGTAGGACAGGTTGATCAGGCTGAGGCGAAGATTGGCCTCCTGCAGAATCTCGGCCACGGATTTCACCGGGCTGATCTTGATGCCGAAAAACTGGGCCGACTGATCAATGACCTTATCGATCTGCTTGAGGATCGTATTGATGGCCAACACCTTGAGTCCGAGCAATTCCCTGGCCTCGGTCCGAAATTGCTTGTGATAAGACTCGGGGGTGTCAGAGTAGAAGATATGGGTCAACAGGTCGGAAAGATACATCGCACGGATGTTCTGGAGGTGTTTCTTGTTGCCCCCCTTGTAGGCCCGCGGATCATGATGGAATTTGATCGGCAGGAGCAGACTTTCAGGAAAAGCCCAGTGATTGGCGACCTCGTAGCCGGCGACGGCATGATCGAGTCCGAGAAATTCCCGCTCCCTGGCCACGATGTCGGCGTCACTTCCAGCACCGCTGTCCCCCACCTGCTGCAGGAACTGGTCATATTCCTCTTTCAGAGTCGAGGCAAAAACCAGTTGGCCGATATTCTGCAGCAGACCACAGATGAAGGCCTCCTCGGTATCGGCGTTGGCCACCTGCTCCAAGATCAGCTTGGTGGCGGCGGCGCCGATCAGCGATCGTTCCCAAAACCCTTCGAAGTCAAAGAGCAGACTGCGCTTTTTGCCCCTCATGCCGAGAAAGGAAAAGCTGAGCACCAGGCTGCGCACCGCGTTGATGCCGAGGATGGACACGGCCTGGTTGATGGAGGCGATCTGCTGGGGAAAACTGTAGAAGGAGGAATTGGCGACCCGCAGGATCTTGGAGGACAGGGCCACATCCTGGGAAACCAGATTGGCGATGTCCGTCAGGGTGGTTTCCTCCCTGGCGGTCATGGCGAGCAGCTGCGAGGCGATCAACGGCAGGGTCGGCAGGTCTTTCGAGGAAAGGATGGTTTCGAGGATGTTTTCGGACGGCTTGCTCATACTGATCTACCTGATACTCCGAGGATTCTGCAAACGAGCGTCGCGCCGTTTGACAAAGAGCTGGCCTGGGACTGTGCCGGGCGGAGTTGAGGCCGATTGCCAATCATCCTTTCCAGCCCAATATATAGTGTTATACAGGCCTTGTCCAAGAGACTGAAGGAAAAACTGCGTTTACGCTCAGGGTTCGATCTCGTTGGGATAGGAACAGAGAGCACCCGTGTAACTTTTGAACGCTAAGGTTTTGCCAAGACGCTCGACATAGTCGGGGGTCAGCGGGATCTTGCCGCCGCCGCCGGGTGCATCCAGGGCATAGGTGGGCACGGCCATGCCCGAGGTGTGGCCGATAAGGCGCCGCATGATGGCCAGGCCTGTCTCGATGGTGGTGCGAAAGTGGGCTGTACCGCGAGTCAGGTCTGCCTGGTAGAGGGCATAGGGCCTGACCCGGATTTTGAGCAGGGCCTGCATCAACTGGCGGATGGTCTCGGCGTCGTCGTTCACCCCGCGCAGCAGGACCGTCTGGCAGCCCAGCGGTATACCGGCGTCCGCCAGACGTTCGCAGGCTTGGGCCGCCTCGGGAGTAATCTCGGCCGGGTGGTTGAAGTGGGTGTTGATGTAGAGAGGATGATGCCGCTTGAGCATGGCGGCCAGTTCGGGCGTGACCCGAGCCGGAAGGGTGCAGGGGATGCGGGTACCGATGCGGATGGTGACGATGGTGGGGATGGCGCGTAGTTCCTGAAGGATGCGTTCCAAACGCCGGTCCGTGAGCATCAGCGGGTCGCCGCCGGAGAGCAGCACGTCGCTTATGGCCGGCGTTCGCCGCAGGTAGGCCAATCCGGCGGCGATGGTCTCGTCGGTGATCCGTATTTCCGGTCGACCCACCAGTCGTTTACGAGTGCAGAAGCGGCAATACATGGCGCACTCACTGCTGATCAGAAACAGAACGCGATCGGGGTACTTGTGCACCAAACCTGGTACAGGGCTCAGATTTTCCTCGTCGAGCGGATCCTCCATTCCGGTCTGGTCGTCGAGTTCACGGATATCCGGTACTGCCTGCCGCCACAGCGGCGCCCCGACCTGTTTGATCAATTGCAAATAGGAGCGGCTGATCCGCAGGGGATAGACCCGGTGCACCGCCTGGAGCGGGTCCACCGCGATGCCGAGTTCCGCGGCAAGCTGTTCCGGAGTGCTGACAAAGGCTGAGGCGGTCTGGGGGATGGCGACCATGGCAAGGCTTGGGTGTGCTGCGGAAGATAAGCATGGAGGAGAAGTCGCGGTTTTGCGGCCAGGCGAAGCCACGACTTCTCCCGTGGAGCAGGGGCTACCTACATCATGCCAAGGGCCCTGGGCATCCAGATGGACAGCGTGGGCCAATAGGTCACAATCACCAGAAAGACCAGCATGGTCAGCAGCCAGGGCCAGACCGCGATGGTCAGCTCGGTGATACCCATCTTGGTGAGGCCGGAAGCCACATAGAGATTCAAGCCCACCGGCGGATGACACATGCCGACTTCCATGTTCACCACCATGATAATCCCAAGGTGCACGGGATCGATGCCGAGTTTCATGGCCACGGGATAGACAATGGGCGCGAAAATCAGCATGATCGAGGAGGGTTCCATGAAGTTGCCCGCCATGAGCAAAAGGACGTTGACCGAGAGGAGGAAGGCGATATGGCCGAACCCTTTCTCAATCATCCAACTGGTCAGTTCCTGGGGGATGTTCTCGTTGGCGAGGATGAAGGAAAACATGACCGCGTTGGTAATGATATACAGCAGCATGGCCGACATGTTGGCCGAATTCAGCAGGATTTTGGGCACATCCTTCAAGCCCATGTCCTTGTAGATGAAGACGGCTACAACAAAGGAATAGACCGCACTCATGGCAGCCGCCTCCGTGGGAGTGAAAATACCGGTGTAGATGCCGCCCATGACCACAATGATCAGCATCAACCCCCAGGCCGATTCACGAAAGGCCCTGACCCTCTCGCCCCAGGTTGCCTTGGGCTGGCGGGGATAATTGAACTTACGGGCCCGGTACCAGGTCACGCCGCCAAGCATGGAGGCCATGACAAGACCCGGAATGACGCCGGCCATGAACAGAGCGCCTACCGAGGTGTTGGTGGCGATGGCGTACATGACCATGACGATGGAGGGCGGGATGAGGATGCCGAGCGCGCCAGAGGTGGCGATGACGCCGGCGCCGAAACGCATAGGAAAACCGGCCTTGACCATGCCCGGGATGAGAATAGAGCCAATGGCAACCACCGTGGCGGGCGAAGAGCCTGAAACCGCGGCAAAAAGGGCGCAGGCGACAACGCCCGACAACGCCAAACCACCGTACCAGTGCCCGACCATGGAGGTGGCGAAATTGATCATTCGCCGGGCAACGCCGCCATGGGTGAGAAAGTTGCCAGCCAGGATGAAGAAAGGGATCGCCATGATCTCAAACTTCTCGATCCCGGAAAAGAGTTTGAGCGCCACCGATTCCAGCGGCACCTGGGTCATGGTGAACAGGAAGGTGAGGACGGTGAGGCCAAGCGAGATGGAGATCGGCATCCCGGTAAGCATCAGGGCCAACAGGATGCTGAACAGTACGAGAGAGCTCATTAATATCCCTCCTTGTCACCGGCGTCAGGCGTTTTTCCGGAAAGTTCGGTGGTTGTTGCCGATTGAACGGGCGACGCAACCAGTTCTTCAAAGATGATAGTGTCATCCACCCCTTCCACATGGCTGTGGTCGTGGTGTGGCAATTCTCCGGATTTGATGAAATTGACCAACACTTGTAGAAAGCGGAAACACATCAGGCAGGAACCCAGCGGCACAGCACTGTAGACAGCCCAGGTCGGCCATTCCAGATCCGGAGTGGTCGGTCCTTGGGGCAGCGTGCCCGTATCCAGGCCGAGCAAGGTGAACAGGGCGTAATGCAAACCATTTTCCCAGATGAAGTTGGCGCCGAGGCAGGTGACGATGCCAGTGAAGGTGGCGCCAGCCAACAGGGCAAAAATGACAAATTTCTTGCGGGTTTTGGCCTTCATCCGGTTGATGAGCACGTCGACGCCGACATGGATGCCGGTACGGACGCCATAGGCCGCCCCGAACTTGGCCATCCAGACGAACATGATGATGCACAGTTCCTGGGCCCACCCCAGATTAATCTCAAGCAGCCAGTCCTGGACAACGGGAATGGGCAAGCCGGCGGTATAGCGGTGGAGAACGGCGGCGAAAATAATCAGGACCGCGCCCCCCATGAGGAAGGAAATGAAAATTTCCTCAAAATGATCGAGAATTTTCATCGTTTCCGATTGCTCCTTGCAAAAAGGCGGGGCGGAGGGTCGTTGCTCTCCGTCCCGCCTTGTCTTTGAGTGTGGGATCGCTTATTTCTTGAAATCAACAGCCTTATAGACGGCGTCTATAGTTTCCTTGCCGATACGGTCTGCCATTTTATCATGAACAGATACCGTAGCGGCCTTGAAGGTGGCTCTCTGTTCCGGCGTCAGCGCGGTGACCTCGGTTTTGCCGGAAGCCTTGACCGATTCCAGGTCTTTATCGTTCATCTCTTTGGCAATCTTATTCGCGTAGTCAGTGGACTCTGCCATGGCCTTCTCCAGTTGGGTACGGATATCGGCCGGCAATTCGTCCCAGAATTTTTTATTGACGATTACCGCATAGCCCAGATAGCCATGGTCGGTGATGGTCATGTACTTCTGCACTTCCTGCATCTTCTGGGTGTAGAAGTTGGAGATGGGGTTTTCCGTACCATCGACGACGCCGGTCTGCAGCGCCTGATAGACCTCGGAAAAGGGCATTACCTGGGGGATGGCTTTGAGAGCACGCATTTGTTCCTCAATCACTTTGGAGGACTGGATGCGAAGTTTCTTGCCCTTGAGATCTTCGGGCGTCTTGATCGGGGTGTTGGCAGAGAAGGACTTGAAACCATTGTCCCAGTATGCGAGCCCCTTGATGCCCTTAGGCTCGAGCTTATCAAGGAGGGCCTTGCCCGCAGCGCCCTTTGTGACCTTGTGCAGGTCATCATAGTTGCTGAAGATGAAGGGAAGATCGAATACCTCGAATTCCTTGACGCCTAACGGTCCGAATTTGGCCAGGGAGGGGGCGAGCATCTGCACGGCGCCAAGCTGTAGCGCTTCCATCTCCTCCTTGTCTTTATAGAGCTGGGAGTTGGGATACACCTCGACTTTGACCTTACCCTGGGTGAGCTCTTCCGCCCGTTTCTTGAAGAAATCGGCTGCCAGTCCCTTGGGTGTGTCCACTGCGACGACATGGCTGAATTTGATGGAGATCGGTTCAGCCAGGGCTACTCCTGCAAAGAACACCGAGGCGATTGCCAGACCTGCCACAGACTTGACTGTCTTTCCCAACATGATACATCCCCCTTTTGTGAATGGATTATCAGCTGCCGGGTTACGATGGCATCGACGCTTCCACACCCGGCAAGACCAGTGTGAGACGGTGACCACTTTAAACGATGACTTCCGGTTGACCAAGAAAAAAGGAGCCGCCACACGCGAATAATTGTTTGGCTTTCAGCAGTTGGCAACAGGGTATGGGTAAAATTACCATACCACGATGTACCAGATCGAAATAAGGGAGAGAGGAAGGGTGCGAGCCTGCATACCCTTGCCAGGCGGTGAAAAGAGAGAAATAAGAACGGGTCTGAATCTAGGAGGGTGTGGTCAAAACAAAAAAAATCGGAGGATTGTCGCTGGACAATCCTCCGATTTTTAGGGTGGCGGCGCCGAAGGCGGAGCCTTCAACAGCCAATCAATGATCGATCGTGAACGAGGCCTTGAGGAACTCGCGGTTTAACCGGGCGATGTTGCGAATGGTGATGCCTTTGGGGCAGACATTCTCGCACTCGCGCTCGTTGCCGCAGTTGCCGAATCCATCCTTGTCCATCTGCATGACCATGGCAATGGCCCGCTTCTTGGCCTCGAGCTGGCCTTGGGGCAGCAGGGCGAACTGGGAGACCTTGGCGCCCAGGAACAGCATCGGGGTGCCGTTGGGGCAGGCAGCCGCGCATGCACCGCAACCGATGCAGGCAGCAGCGTCCATCGCCTGCTCGGCGACGTGCTGCGGGATGAGGATGGTGTTTCCGTCCTGGGGAGAGCCGGTGTTGACGGAAACATATCCGCCAGCAGCAATGATGCGGTCCAGGGCGGAGCGATCAACGATCAGGTCTTTGACAATGGGGAAGCCCTGCGAGCGGAACGGCTCGATGACAATGGTGTCGCCGTTTTTGAAGCGCCGCATGTGCAGCTGGCACAGGGTCGTTTCCTTGTCAGGACCGTGGGCGGTGCCGTTGACCACTGCGCCGCACATACCGCAGATGCCCTCACGGCAGTCGTGGTCAAAGGCAATGGGTTCGAGGCCTTTGATGGTTAACCATTCATTGAGCACGTCGATCATTTCCAGAAAGGAACTATCGGTGCTGATGTCTTTGAGAGCATGCTCCTCGAAGGCTCCTTTAGCCAGAGGACCATTCTGTCGCCAGATTTTTACTATTATATTGATCGTTTTGGATGACATGGCGTTTCTTCTACGTTGTATGTTAAACTTCAGTGATGAATCTGTTTATACAGGTACAGATCAGCCTTACTTGTAACTACGCTGCGAAGGTGTGACGTTCTCAAATTTCAGCTCTTCCTTGTGCAGTTCGGGTGCGGTTCCTTGTCCCTTGTACTCCCACACGGCGGCGTAACTGAAGTTGGCGTCGTCACGTTTGGCCTCGTTCTCCTCGGTCTGGCTCTCCTCCCGGAAATGACCGCCGCAGGATTCCTTACGGTTGAGTGCATCCAGGGCCAGCAGTTCACCGAATTCAAGGAAATCGGCCACACGACCGGCCCGCTCCAGCGACTGATTGAGTTCCTGACCCGAACCGGGAACGATGACCTTGTCCCAGAATTCGGCGCGAATCTCGGGAATCCGCTCCAAAGCGTGCTTCAGGCCGGCTTCGTTCCGCGCCATGCCACAGTTGTCCCACATCACTTTGCCAAGCTCTTTGTGGAAGTGATCCACAGTCTGGCCGCCCTTGCCGCTCTTGGTATTCTGCAGCAATTTGGTTGTCTGTTCCCGGACCGCAGTTGCTGCAGCCTCGAAAGCAGGGTCATTGGTATTGGTCGGCGTTGGCGGTACGGTGGCCAGGTAATTGCCGATGGTGTAGGGCAGAACGAAGTAGCCGTCTGCCAGGCCCTGCATCAGCGCCGAGGCGCCGAGGCGGTTGGCGCCGTGATCGGAGAAGTTGCACTCGCCGGTGGCGTAGAGGCCGGGGACAGTGGTCATGAGATTGTAATCGACCCACAGACCGCCCATGGTGTAATGGACTGCCGGGTAAATCATCATCGGTTCCTTGGTCGGGTCGCTGTCAGTGATCTTCTGGTACATGTGGAAGAGGTTGCCGTACTTCCGCATGATCACGTCAAGACCGTCGCGCTTGATTGCATCGGCAAAGTCGAGGTAAACGCCCAGCTTGGTCTCGCCAACGCCTCGGCCCTGATCACAGGCCTCCTTGGCGTTGCGCGAAGCCACGTCGCGGGGCACCAGGTTGCCGAAGGACGGGTACTTGCGCTCCAGGTAGTAGTCGCGCTCGTCCAGGGGAATATCGGCGGCCTTGCGGTTGTCGCCCACGGCTTTGGGAACCCAGACGCGACCGTCGTTGCGCAGGCTTTCGCTCATGAGGGTCAGCTTGGACTGGAACTCGCCATGCACCGGGATGCAGGTCGGGTGGATCTGGACAAAGCAGGGGTTGGCAAAGCCGGCGCCGCGCTTGTAGGCGCGCCAGGCCGCGGTGACGTTGGAGGCCATGGCGTTGGTCGACAGGAAGTAGACGTTGCCGTAGCCGCCGGTGGCCAGCA
The DNA here is from genome assembly GCA_964609805.1 of uncultured Geobacter sp. Classification (GTDB taxonomy): domain Bacteria; phylum Desulfobacterota; class Desulfuromonadia; order Geobacterales; family Pseudopelobacteraceae; genus CAIPTY01. The sequence continues at coordinate 11,367 of CAZSTJ010000025.1, forward strand.
CCACCGCATGGGCGGAGTATTTCTCGATCTCGCCGGTGACCAGGTTGCGGCAGATGATGCCCTTGGCCACGCCGTCAACCACGACCAAGTCCATCATTTCGCGGCGGTTATACATTTTGACCTTGCCGGTCGCAACCTGACGCATCATGGCGGTGTAGGCGCCGAGCAGCAGCTGCTGCCCCGTCTGGCCACGGGCATAGAAGGTACGGGAAACCTGGGCGCCGCCGAAGGAGCGGTTGGCCAGGGTGCCGCCGTATTCACGGGCAAAGGGCACGCCCTGAGCCACGCACTGGTCGATGATATTGTTGGAGACCTGAGCCAGACGATAGACGTTGGCCTCGCGGGCGCGGAAGTCGCCGCCCTTGACGGTGTCGTAGAACAGACGGAAGATCGAGTCGCCGTCGTTCTGGTAGTTCTTGGCGGCGTTGATGCCGCCCTGGGCGGCGATGGAGTGGGCGCGGCGGGGGCTGTCCTGGATACAGAAGGACTTTACGTTGTATCCGAGTTCGCCCAGAGTGGCGGCGGCGGAAGCGCCGGCCAGACCGGTGCCCACGATAATGACTTCGTATTTTCTCTTGTTCGCGGGGTTGACGAGTTTATTGGAAAAACGGCACTTGTCCCATTTTTCGGCCAGCGGTCCTTCGGGTATTTTCGCGTCAAGCTGCATAGTCGTTTCTTCTGTTGTTATGATGGATAGGGAAGGAAACTTGTTTGGAAGGCTCTCGCCGCGCTGTTCTCGCGCCGCCGAGCGCCCTCAACCGTCTCGTGCTCGCGGTCAGACTTACAGCAGCTGGCTCCGGGAGATCACCATCAGGAAGGTGATCAGCAGGAAGACGCCGCCCATGATGCCGGCCAGGGCCCAGGTGACGACCCGCAACGGCTGGTCATACTTCGGGTGGCTGATGCCAAAGGTCTGCAACAGCGACCAGAAGCCGTGGCTGATATGAATGAAGAGGAGACAGATTCCCGCTCCGTAGATAAGGGTGAAGAAGGGGTTGCCCAGCACTTCGGTGACGAAGTCAGAGATGGTCTTGGTGGCGGTCTTCTCCGGGAAATGGAAGTTCGCCAGGTGAACGAGGATGAAAAGGAAGATGGCGATGCCAGTGTAGGGCATGGTCTTGGAGCCGATGGTCCGACCGCCGGCGGAGGTCTCCACCTCGTACTTGCCGCCCCGGGCCTTGCGGTTTTCCAAAAACAGGGTGATGCCGACGAAGACGTGGAGGAAGAAGATGGAGTATAGGCCGATTTCAAAGATTGGTACAAAAATGCCTAAGGAATGCAGATGATGCGCGTAGGCATTGAACGCGCTTCTCCCCCAGAAGATTGTACTGTTGCCTATGGTGTGGACGAGCAAAAACCCGCCCAGCATAAACCCAGTCAACGCCATGATGTACTTCTTACCCAGTGATGATCGACAAGTTTGAATGAACCACGACATAGTTGCTCTTCCTGAATGAGAATTGAGAGGGAAAAAAGGGTTGAGAGGCCGACAAAACAACGAACAGTTTCAAGCAGATTATAAACTGAACGGTGATTCATTAACTACGCCGGCCCGCTCCTGTCAAGAAAAAAATCCCCGGCTGGATGGGCCTTCGGCGACCAGACCGTGCAGGCGCAGGCAATGATGCTGTGCCGGTTGTGCCAAGTTTTTTCGGGCTGATTTTTCCATCCGTCGCCTTGACCTGTTCCACGGTGGCTCGCCTCGCTGGCGTCCATTCATGAGACAGGCGCCGCTTTTTTAACCGTGGAATGGGCACAGTTTGCACACTGGAGGCCACGCAAGGCGCCAATCCTGTTGCCTCGGGCGCCGCGAACCGCGTCAGATGACGACGGGGCTTTTCCCCCGCGCGCAGGGGCAATGCTTCACCGTACCAGATGGAGCACCTAGCACGATCGCTGTTCCTCCGTGCGCAGAGACGATGACAGAGCCTTTTATGGTCAGGCGAGAACAAAGAGGGGGGAGGAGCAAGGGGCTCAGCGATAGAAATGAAGCCAAGGTGGAACCTGCCGCGAGAAGAGCGTTGAGATCCCAGCCACGGCAAACCGCCTGATCAGTGGGCCTGGGGCGCGTTGCGCTCGTCGATGCGCTGCAGGCCCTGCATGAGCAGCTTCATGAAGTAGCCGATCTCCGGGACATCGAAGTCCTCGGGCGGCAGGCCCGGAGTGAATTTGAACCGGCCCTGCTTTTCCCGCAGCACCTTGAAGAAGGCGTCCTCGCCCTTGCTGCCGGCATAGGTCGCCTTGATCAGCGCACCCTGGCGGAGGGAAAAGCGGGCGGTGCCGTTCTGCAGCTGGGTGATGGTCAGGATGCCGGTCTTGTTGTTGACGTTAAGCGTCTGGAACAGGGCCTCGGGCGGGATCTCTTCGAGCTTGCCGATCATTCCCGAGGCATAATCGTCAGAGCGGATCTTGTTCGAGTCGGTCAATCGCCTTGCGAGCAGCCGGGTGAAATAGGTCTGCAGGGATGGATATTTTTGCAGAATGGACTTGAAATGTTTATGTTCGACGCACAACAACTGGGCATCGGCGCTGGTTTGCACGGTGGCGCCGACGTTTTCGTCGCAGATCAGACTCATCTCGCCGAAGACCTCTCCCTGGCGCAGAGTCGAGATCGGGATGCCGGCATCGTTGAGGATTTCGACCTGGCCAGTAACCACGATGTAAAAGAAGCCGCCGGGATCGCCCTTGCGGATGATGATCTGGTTTTTTTTGAACTCCATGAGCTTGAAATACTTGAGGACGCTGCTCAGATTGTTCTGGTCGATGTTGCGAAAGAACGCGAAATTGCCGAGCAGGTGCATGATCTTGCCGAGCTGGCCGCTGTTGTCCTCGGGCATGCCCTCAACCGCTGCGGCACGGAAATGTTCCAGGCGGATGGAGCCGGTGCAGCCGCTGCAGGAGATCATGCAATCAGGGATCTGATCCGCGCGCTCGTACTCGATGATGATCCGGGTGAGATCGCCATTGAGGATTTTGCAGTTGCCCCGGCCGGAAGGCGTGTGCACCACCGAGGTGTTGATGAAGGAGTTCTCGCCATTGCTTTCCATATAGACCGCAATGCCGGAAATCTGGAACACGTCGCCGTAACGGAAGAGCGGGCAGTGCCTGCTTTCGCAGACGCTGAAATCGATTTTGGGAAACCCCATGCACAACTCCTGAAACAATTTACAAAGCACATGGCCGGTGCTAAGACAAGCATACAGGTCGCGAGAGTATTATGCGCGAAAATGCCAAGGGAGACAAGGGAATCGTAAACCGGCGCCTTTCTTCCCCTCCGATTCAACCCCACCCGCCGACCGTCCGGCACAGCGAACGAATACAGTCATGATCGATTCCTCCGTCACCCCCGAGGGCCGCTTCCGGGTCAGCAGGCACGCCCCCTCGTATGCAGTGCGCAATCTGCGCGAGCACGATCACCCATGCACCCTCGGTCGCATGCTCGACCAGCGCCCCGTTGGCAACGAGGCCAATTTCCCGGCAGGCGACATCGAAGTGGCCCAGGCCAGACCGATTTATGAGATCGTCAATCCCCTGCCCTTTCGCGGCTGCACCTTCATCGACTCCGACTGGGCGGCGACCCGGGCGACCAATCCCGACCAGATCCGCATCCACCCGCCCCCACCAGTCTCGCTGCGGGCGCAACTGGACCAGCAGTGCCCGGAAGCATCTCTCCGCACGATCCTCACCACGCTGCCCAGGCCGCTGCAGTATGCTCTGGCCGCCACCTCCACCGATGCACAGGAGCTGGTCTGGCTGGCCGAGTCCTGTTGCCGAATGCTTCACGATGCGGAGGGGACGCCCACCGGCCTGGTGTACGAGGAACGAAACGGCCACAGGCAGGCGCTGATCGACGACTTCGAGCTCTTTGAAACCATTGCCAACAACCCGCACCTGCCCGACCTGTACAAGGAAGTGATGGTGCTGCGGCCCGGAGTCCAGGGCGACAGCGCCATTGTCGGCGACGTTCGCCAGGGCGGAACCGAGGTCTTCGAATACCTGCGCACCAACTCCTACATCCCCTGGGGCCACTGGGCCGCCAACCTCGCCCACACCAGCATCCGTTATCGCATCGCCGACCTCTCCGAGGACGATATCGAGGGATTGCGGCGCCTGTATTACCAGCGGGTGTTCGTCACTCTGGCCGAGCGTATGGGGATCGCTCCGACGATCAGGAGAAGGCCTCTGACCGCAATCGAACTGGAGTCGCTGCGGTGCGCCGTCATCCAGACACTTGCCGCCGATCCGGCCCGCATGGAAGCCATGGCGACTCTCTGGGGCTGGAACTTTGGCTACGATTTTTCCGCCTCGGGCTACCGGCTGCACGCCTCGCACCAGATGATCCACCAGCAGTACGCCATGGTACCGGAATGGGTCGAGGACACCGCAGGCGGCCGCAATCCGGCCTTTTGCTGCGGCGACCAGGTGGCCGAGGTGGTGGAGCGCTACCGCCAGAGACACCGGTCCGATTTCTTTACCGACTATTTGCGGGCCATTGCCGGCAACACCCGCACCGACGGCGGTACGGGCCCGCAGTCGCTTGTGGTCTGGGAGGATGCTCGGGTGCTGCTGTTTGTGCCCAAGGCCCAGGTCTCGCAGTGGGAACTCCAGCTGATGGTCAAGGCCGACGCCCCGACCGGACCGGTGGGCAACGTGCTCGAGGCCGATACCCAGGTGCGCCGCTCCATCGACATCGGCATCCTCACGGCCCAGCGGGTGTTGGCCGGGCTGGGGGCGACCATGGTCACCTCCATCGAGTACCCCAAGCGAATCGGCGGCGCCAACGGCCAGCGCCTGCTGCATGCCTTCCTGCCCAAGCTGCCCTGGTCCATGGGGGCCTTCAGCGAAGCCCAGGGGCGGTACATCCTGGGTCACTATCCCGAGGACTTCGCCGAGGCCTGCCGCCGACAGCTGCGCTGACCGCTTTTTAACCGCGCCATCAAAAAACACTTGTAGAAGCGGAGCCAACGTGCTCCAACAGCCGCATTCACCCAACCCGGCAGACAGTCCGGCCCGGGCAACGCCACATCAACCAGGGAACCACCCAGCAATGAAACAAGGATATTACGGACAGTGGGGCGGGGCCTTCATCCCTGAAGTCCTGCAGGCAACCTTTGTCGACCTGAACCGCGCCTATGCAGCGGCCCGGGCGGACGGCGCCTTCTGGCAGGAGTATGTCGACTTCATGGCCAACTACTCCGGCCGGCCGACGCCTCTGACTTTTGCCGAGAACCTGACCCGCCACCTAGGCGGGGCGAAAATCTTCATCAAGCGCGAAGACCTCAACCACACTGGCGCTCACAAGGCCAACAACGTCATGGGCCAGGGGCTGCTGGTCAAGCGCATGGGCAAGCGGCGGGTGATCGCCGAGACCGGCGCCGGCCAGCACGGCATGGCCACGGCCACCATGGCAGCCCGTTTCGGCTTTGCCTGCACCATTTACATGGGCGAGGAGGATGTTGCCCGCCAGCGTCCCAACGTGTTTTGGATGGAGAAGCTCGGAGCCACGGTGGTGCCGGTGACCGACGGCTCGCGCACCCTCAAGGACGCCATGAACGAGGCCTTCCGCGACTGGGTTGCTTCCATGGACGACACCCATTACGTCATCGGCACGGTTTGCGGTCCGCATCCCTTCCCTGAGATGGTCGCCTGGTTCCAATCGATCATCGGACAGGAGGCCAGGGCCCAGATCCTGGCCCAGCACGGTCGCCTGCCCGACCGGGTCTACGCCTGCGTCGGCGGGGGCTCCAACGCCATGGGCATCTTCCAGGGCTTTCTCGACGAACCGAGCGTGGACCTGATCGGGGTCGAGGCGGGCGGGCTCGGCATCGCCACCGGCCGGCACGCCTCCCGCATGGTCGAAGGTTGCGGCGCCACGCCCGGCGTGGCCCAGGGCTACAAGACCCGTTTCCTCCAGAGCGAGGAGGGGCAGATGCTCGACACCCACTCCATCGCCGCCGGGCTCGATTATGTCGGCGTCTCGCCGATCCTGGCAGATCTCGGCGAACGCGGCCGGGTGCGTTTTGCCTCCGCCACCGACCGTGAGGTGCTCGAGGCCCTCAGCCTGACCATGCGCGTCGAGGGCATTATCCCGGCCATGGAATCGGCGCACGCCTTTGTCCAGGCGATCAAGGAGGCGCCGACCATGTCCAGGGACCAGGCCATCATCATCAACATGTCCGGACGCGGCGACAAGGACATCTTCACCATCGCCCACGCCTTTGATGATCCCTCCTGGAAGGAGTTCATCGTCAAACGGGCGAACGGTTACCGGAAAAAATGATTGGTCCGGCCGAGTCGCGGACTGTTTTACGAGCAATGTGAGGAGCGCATGGAACTGACCAGCGAACTGAAGAAGAGACGTGAACACAAAAACATCCTGCTAATGACCCATCTGGTGCTCGGGTATCCGTCACTGGCGGTCAACCGCGAAGTGATCGGCCAGATGGCTGCCAACGGGGTGGATTGCATCGAATTGCAGATCCCCTTTTCCGAGCCAATCGCCGATGGCCCGGTCATTCTCAAGGCCAACCAGCAAAGCCTGGAGAGCGGCATCAGGGTCGAGGAGTGCTTCCGCTTCGGCCAGGAGATGGCGGCGGCGCATCCGCAGGTCAGGTTTCTCTTCATGACCTATTACAATATTATCTTCAAGTACGGCGAGGCGGCCTTTCTCCAGCGAACCCGGGACATCGGCTTCTGCGGCGCCATCGTCCCCGATCTGCCGCCCGAAGAGGGGCAGACTTACCTGACCACGAGCAAGGCGCTGGGACTCGCGCCGGTGCAATTCTTCACCCCCACCTCCTCGGATGCGCGCATGTGCGAGGTGGCTGCCCAGGGCGACGGATTCATCTACTGCGTGGCCCGGCGCGGCGTCACCGGCCAGCAGACCACCTTTGACCACAACCTCGAGACCTATCTTGCCCGCTGCCGCCAGGCCACCGACCTACCGCTGGCGGTTGGTTTCGGCATCGGCAACCGCGCGGATGTGGCGATGCTCATCGGCAAGGCCGACATGGCGGTGATCGGCACGGCCACCATCAAACTGGTCGATGCCCAGGGCCCTGGTGCGGTCGGGCCATTCATTGCCGGCCTGCTGACCCCGGCCTGAATTTTCCGAGAACCCAGAAAAGAAGGAACGGTTGCTGCCATGACCACCGACCTCAATCAACAACTGGGCACCGCCGAGGTGGTGTGGGATCTGGCCTTGCTCTATCCGGGGCCGGATGCGCCGGAAATCGCCAGTGACCTGCGACACTGCCGGACAGAGGCCGAGTCTATCTCCGCCCGGGCGGCCGGACGGATTGCCGAGTTGGACACGGCAGAACTCGGGACAGTGGTCAAACGACTGGAAGGCCTCGATACCTGCCTGGCACGCTTGGCGGCCTTCGCCTTTCTCCATTTCATCACCCGCACCGGCGATGCCGCTGCCTCGGCCCTGCTGCAGCAGGTGGAGGAGTTGGAGGCCGCGGTCGGCAAGCTGACCATCTTCTTTCAACTCGAATGGAACCGGCTCGACGCGGACATGGCCGAACGGCACCTGCAGCGAGCCGAACTGCAGCCGTACGAGCACTATCTGCGCGCCATGCGCCGATTTGCCCCCCACCAGCTGAGCACCGGCGAAGAGGAACTGCTGCAGGAGCTCAGGCCCGTGGGGCGAAGCGCCTGGAACCTGCTTTTTGAGAAGCTGCTTGGACAACTGCGCTTCGGCCCCAAAGGGCGCACCGAGGAGGAGGTGCTGAGCGACCTCCATCATGTTGATCGCGACGTGCGCAGGAACGGAGCCGACGAATTGACCGGAGGCCTGCGCGCCAACCTGCACATCCTCACCCACATCTTCAACACCCTGGCCGCCGAGAAAATGATCGATGACCGGCTGCGGCGCTATCCTTCCTGGCTCACCGCCAGGAATCTGGGCAACGAGCTGGAAGACCGGACCGTCGAGACCCTGGTGACTGCGGTCACGGAACGCTACGACATAGTCCATCGCTATTATGGGCTGAAAAAGGAGCTGCTGGGCTGCGAGGAACTGTTCGATTACGACCGCTATGCGCCGGCGCCCGGGTCAGGGGAAGGGCAGGTGGGCTGGGAGGAGTGCCAGCGGATCGTGCTCGACGCCTTTGCCGCCTTTGCGCCCGAGATGGCCGAGATCGCCGGCCGGTTCTTCACCGGCCGACGGATTCACGCCCCTGTCCTGCAAGGCAAACGGGGCGGCGCCTTTGCCCACCCCTGCGTCCCGGAGGCGCATCCGTACATCCTCGTCAACTATACCGGCAACATGCGTGACGTGGCCACCGTGGCCCATGAACTGGGGCATGGTGTGCACCAGTGCCTGGCCGCGCGTCAGGGCTTCTACAACAGCGACACGCCCCTGGTTCTGGCCGAGACTGCCTCGGTCTTTGCCGAGCTGCTGGTGTTCAAGGCCCAGGTACGGCTGCTGCCCACGGCCGAAGCCCGCCGGGCCTATCTCTGCCAGAAGCTGGAATCGATCTTCGCCACCGTGTTTCGCCAGGTGTCCATGAACCGGTTCGAGGCTGCGGTGCACAACGGTCGCCGCACCCAGGGCGAGTTGTCGGCCGAGCAGATCTCTGCCGCCTGGATGGAGACCCAGCGGCCGATGTTTGGCGACTCGGTCACCCTGCGGCCGGACTACGCCATCTGGTGGTCGTATATTCCCCACTTTCTGTCCACGCCGGGCTACGTCTATTCCTACGCCTTCGGCGAACTGCTGGTGCTGGCTCTGTATGCCCGCTATCTGCAGGAGGGCAAGCCCTTTGTCGGCAAGTATCTTGATCTGCTGCGCGCCGGCGGCAGCCGTTCACCCATCGAATTGATGCAGCCCTTTGGCATCGACCTCAACGACCCCGCCTTCTGGCACGGCGGCCTGAATATCATCGAGGATATGCTGGCCGAGGCCTGCCTGTAGCCAGGGCGCCTGGCCAGCCGCCGCTCAGGTCGGACCATGGGCTGCCGCCCTGCGCCTGGCATAAAAATATCCGTCACGGAACCCGCCTGCATCTAACCGAGAAACATTCTGCCTCAAAGGTTTACCCTGCAATACTAGGTTTTTTTACCTATTTTCTTTTTACGCATTTTGCGTTGCCTTTTTTTCATTTCCCCTCCAAAATTCTTAGATGAGAAACCATTCTGGCGAGGTGATCGCCAGAAGCATGTTTGAACATCCTTTTTCGCTCCCCCGGGACTGTCCGAGATGCCCATGCGAACCAAAGGATGGCGCTCGGGATCAAAGGCAGGATGCACCTCAAGGCCACCCCGCGACAAGACTATGGAAAGAGCAAGGAGGCTACTGTGACGAGACGGCTGAAGCAAAACATATCTACCCGTCTTCCTCGGCAGGGTTCGGCACCGGGGCTCATTCTCGATGATCTCCCCGCAATTTCTGTGGACGAGGCAGATGTAACAGGCCAACCATATGGAAATGCGACCTATTTTATGATCGGGAAGGAGAGTGTGGCATCGTTCAAATGGAGGCGGGAATTTGTCATTGGCATTACGAAGGTTGACAACCAGCATCTGAAGCTCGTTGCTATGATAAATGACTTTAGCAAGGTTGTTGCCGCAAACACGTCCACAAGAGACAATCTTCTCGATATGCTCCAGAACCTGGCTGCCTATGCCAAGGAGCATTTCGCCGCCGAGGAAAGCCTTATGAGGCAGATGCGGCTGGATGTTCGGCACATCACATCGCATATCCGTCAGCATTTTGATTTTGTTACAGATATATCGAGTATCGTTGAGTCCGGCGAAGTGGATAATTCCAAGGACAGCCGGATGCTGCTGGAATTCCTCATCCACTGGCTTGCATTTCATATATTGGGGACGGACCAGAACATGGCTCGTCAGATTTTCCAAATACGCGATGGATATAGCCCCGAGGTGGCTTACAAGAACGGTGATAGGGAAGCCAGCAGTTCAACCGCACCGCTTGTTGCGGCGCTCGGCGGACTCTTCGCCATTGTGTCCAAACGCAACAAAACCCTGAGCGAACTCATCCGCACCTTGGAGATGCGGGCTGCCGAACGAACTGAACAACTCGTAAAAACCAACGAGGAGCTTGAGAAGATCTCATCCACGGATCATTTGACGGAACTTCCAAACAGGCGTTTTGCAATGGAACAGCTGCAGTTTCTCTTCGAACAAGCAAGAGGAGTCTCTCGTCCACTTTCGTGCATCATGGTCGATGCTGACGGTTTCAAGGAGGTCAACGATACCTACGGGCATGATGCTGGAGATGTTGTATTGAAGCGGCTGTCCAAGGAGTTGCGTCATTCTGTGCGGAGCGATGACATCGTATGCAGGCTGGGCGGAGACGAGTTTATCGTTATCTGCCCTGATACGGACCTTGACGGAGCGTTCTTCTTAGGGGAACAGATCAGGAAGCAAATCGCTTCCCTAAAAGTTCCGGCCGGGCATGGGGACTGGATCGGATCCGTGTCCATCGGCGTAGCCTGCATCACCCAGGAAGAGATCGGCACCATCAATTCTCTCCTCAAGGCCGCTGACGAGGCTGTGTACGAGGCCAAAAGAGGGGGGAGGAACTGTGTCAAGGCAAAGGGAGCGAAGCATCTTAGTGTTTGACGGTGACATTTCCATACCGAACGCCCACCATGTGCAGAACCTCCAGATCGACAACGGAGCAGTTGGCCACCGCACCACGCTGGTCAGCCTCGTCGGTCCTTCGAACAGGAAAGCGTGATCCCCGGGTTTGGCCGAGAGGATGCGGCGCAGGACGGCCAGAAAGTGTTTTCCGGCATTGCGTTGCGAGCCAGGCTTCGCTAAAGTTGATAGATAACTCTGCCAAAAGAACGGCGGAGCATCGATGGTTCGATCAGGCTCAGGATGGCACCCATCTGGGAATCGTTAACACCCACGCCGGATACAGCATGCGCACTGGCGGGCCAATGTGGCCCCGCCTGAACAGCCGGGCGCCAGCCGTACAGCCAAACATACACCCTCCCCTCCCC
>CAZSTJ010000026.1:0-22321 GCA_964609805.1 uncultured Geobacter sp.
GCGCCAACATGGATGTACTGGTGGCGCTGGGCACATCGGCAGCCTATTTTTATTCCCTGCTGGCCTACTTCGGCCTGCTGGGTGGGGTGAACACCGTCTTCTTCGAGACCTCCGCCATGCTCATAGCCTTTATCCGTCTCGGCAAGTACCTGGAGGCCCGGGCCCGCGGCAAGGCCGGAGAAACACTGAAGAAGCTGCTGCACCTGCAGGCCGATAAGGCGCGGCTGGTGACGGATGACGGCGAGAAAGAGGTCCCCGCCTCCATTATCCGGGTCGGCGATGTGGTGCTGGTGCGCCCGGGGGAAACCATCCCGGTCGACGGCGAGGTGATCGACGGCAGCAGTGCCGTCAACGAAGCGATGGTCACCGGCGAATCCCTCCCGGTACTCAAGAAAACCGGTGACAGCGTCACGGGGGCGACCATCAACAAGAGCGGCCTCCTCCGGGTGCGGGCATCCAGGGTTGGTGAAGAGACCCTACTCTCCCAGATCATCCGCATGGTGCGTGATGCCCAGGCAGACAAGGCGCCGATCCAGCGGTTTGCCGACGCGGTGTCGGCCCGCTTCGTACCGCTGGTGATGATGCTGTCCCTGGCAACCTTCCTGATCTGGCTCCTTCCCCTCCATGCCGGCTTCCTGACCGCTTTCAAATTCTCCATTGCCGTGATCGTCATTGCCTGCCCCTGTGCCATGGGGCTGGCGACTCCGACCGCCATCATGGTGGGGAGCGGCATCGCCCTGGGGCGGGGCATCCTGGTAAAGAAGGGATCTGCCCTGGAAGCCGTGTCCCGGCTGCAGGCGATCCTGCTGGACAAGACCGGCACCCTCACGACCGGCACACCGGTCATGACCGACCTGGTACCGGCCCACCGTTCCATTGATCCGGCAAAACTGCTTCAATGCCTGGCAACAGCCGAGGCCCATTCCAGCCATCCGCTGGCGCAGGCGGCCATGACAGCGGCAGCCGATGCCGGAGTACAGCCGGGCGAAGCAACGGACTTCGAAGAACGGGGAGGCTATGGCATCACCTGCAGCTTCGAGGGGTTTCGCCTGGCAGCCGGCAATGACCGGCTGATGGAGGAGGAAGGGGTCGAACTTGCCCCCCTGGCCGACAAGGCCGCCTCTCTGGCTGCCGACGGCAGGTCACTGATCTATGTTGCGGCCGGCACAACCCTGGTCGGTGTAGCCGCCTTCGGCGACACCCTTAAACCGACGTCTGCACGGGCGGTGAAGGCCTTGAAGGATATGGGGATCACCACCTGCATGATTACGGGTGATCACGCGGATGTGGCTGCTATCGTGGCACGTCAGGCCGGTGTGGAATGCTTCGAGGCCGAGGTTCTTCCTGGTCGCAAACAGGAGGTTGTACGTGAGTATCAGGGACGGGGCCTGAATGTCGGCATGGTTGGTGACGGTATCAACGACGCGCCGGCGCTGGCCCAGGCGAATGTGGGCATCGCCATCGGCGGCGGCACCGATGTGGCCAAGGAGACCGGCGACATCGTCCTCATGCGCGACGACCTCATGGATGCCGTACGTGCAATCAGGATCGGCCGTGCTACCTTGACAAAGGTGAAACAGAACCTCTTCTGGGCCCTGTTTTACAACGTACTCGGCATCCCGGTGGCAGCAGGCCTGTTTTCACGCTACGGTGTGGTTCTCAAGCCGGAGTATGCCGGACTAGCCATGGCCCTCTCGTCGGTAACAGTGGTACTCAATTCCATCTCACTGAAACGGCTGGAAAAGGAACTTTAATTCAAAGGAGTTTCCCCATGAAGGTTACCGCATTCAACGGCAGCGCCCGCAAGGACGGCAACACGGCCAGACTTATCGGACATGTCTTTGAGGGGCTTGAGCAGGAAGGCATAGAAACCGAGCTGATACAACTGGCCGGCCGGCCGATCCACGGTTGCATTGCCTGTTACCAGTGCTTTGCCCGCAAGGACCAGCGGTGCGCTGTGACCGATGACGTAGCTAACGACTGCATCGAAAAAATGATCTCCTCCGACGGCATAATCATCGGATCGCCCACCTATTTCGCCGCCATCTCCCCGGAGGCAAAGGCTCTGATCGATCGTAGCGGCATGGTGTCCCGCGCCAACGACGACCTGTTCAAACGTAAGGCAGGGGCGGCGGTGGTGACAGTACGCCGCGCCGGTGCCATCCACGTCTTTGACACGATCAACCACTTCTTCACTATCGGGCAGATGATCATCCCCGGCTCCAGCTACTGGAACATCGGTGTCGGGCGCAATATCGGTGATGTGGAGAATGACGAGGAGGGGGTCAGGACCATGAGGGATCTCGGCGAGAACATGGCCTGGTTGCTGAAGAGGATTGCGGAATAGCAAAAATTGAATAACACGGAGACACGGAGGTCACAGAGAAAACCTTGTAGAGTCATTGCAGGAGCCCCCCTTGAATATTCTTAGATGGATCATCCTGAAAGCTACTCATTGATTTTCTCCGTGTTCTCAGTGTACTCCGTGTTTCAACAGATTCTATAGCAATGCCTTTGCCGCAGCAATGACCGCGGCATAATCCGGCTCCGCAGTAACCTCAGGCACTATCTGGATGTAACGGATGACGTCATCGGCGTCGATTATGAAGATGGCCCTGGTCAAGAGGAGCAGTTCCTGGATCAGCACGCCGTAGTTCTTGGCAAATGAACGGGCACGGTAATCAGAAAGGGTAACAACCCGATCGATACCGGCTGCACCGCACCAGCGTTTCTGGGCAAAGGGGAGGTCCGCACTGACGGTAAGCACGACCACATTACCCGGCAGGGCAGCCGCCTCCTGATTGAAGCGACGGGTCTCCGTATCGCAGACCGGTGTATCGAGGGAAGGGACCGAACTGATGATCTTGATCTTGCCGGCATAGGTGGCCAGGTTCGTCGGTGCCAGGCCGTTATCGACTACCTCGAAATCAGGTGCCTTGTCGCCGACCTTCAGTTCCGGTCCGACCAGGGTAAAAGGATTGCCTTTGAAGGTGATGATACCGCTACGCTTGCTCATGGTGGTTCCTCCTGACTGATAATATGTGTGCGGATGAGTGTACGTGATTCGACTGCGATTGCAAGTGGCTGCCGTTATTTCGGGTGAATTATTTCGAGAAACTCCATCACCAGTCGGTAGGTGATGCCCCAGAGGACCGGTTTGTCGGGTTGTGGCAGGATGATGGCGGGGACTTCCAGGGTTCGTCCGGAAAAACCGACCGGCATCATCCGGTGCCGATCCCGGTCACATATATCCCCCACCCTGACCCAGAACACATCACGTACCTCATCGCTGATGGCGGGGATACCGGCATCACGCGAGAGGCCATAGGCAAAGCAGGAAACACGCACCGGCAGGTTAGCACCTACGATGTCGGAAATCCGGCCCAGATATTGATCAGAACCAAGCGTAAGACCAATTTCTTCCCGGGTCTCCCGTTCTGCGGCCTCTTGCGGTTGCTCTCCCTGCTCCACCTTACCCCCGGGAAATGCAAGATGTCCGGACCAGGGATCAGTCACGTGCCGAGCACGTTCGATAAAGAGCATCTCCACATCATCTGCAGCCTCACGCAGGATCAATGCAACCGCTGCACCTTTGCGACTGCCTGCCGGTGGATGTGTCGTATATCTGAATCGACTCAGCTGCTCGGCGACACCAGGGAGTGTGCGCCGCAGCCCTGAATTACAGTTGATAATCATGCACACCTCGCTTCTTGTCTTATCATTTACGATGTGTTTTGCTTCGTCAAGCACTAACAGGAGGTTCTTACATGCGATTCCTATTCTTGGCACTCCTCATCTCTACGCCCCTGTGGTGTGGCTGTAGTTCCGGTGAAAAACAGGCGGCCCAACTGCTCGATACCGCCCGATTTGAGGAAAAACAGCACAATCTGGAACATGCAACCCAGTTGTATAACGAGATCATCAAGAAGCACCCCTCGTCAGCGGCGGCCAAAGAGGCCGGTCTTCGCCTCGAAGAGTTGCGTCGTCAGAAAGCCCCCTGATGACTCCTGCAGTATCCATACTTATGCCGGTACGCAACGAGGAACCCTATCTCCCGGCGGCACTGCACTCCATTAGCGCCCAGACCTGTACGGACTGGGAGCTGGTTGTTGTTGATGACGGATCGAGCGACGCAACCCCCGATATACTCGCTCTCGCCGCCGCACAGGATTCGCGTATCCGTGTCATCAGACGTACTGGTGGCGGGCTGGTGGCTGCACTCAACGACGGCCTGGCGTCATGCAGGGCCCCGTTACTGGCACGCATGGATGGCGATGACATCTCCCACCCACGCCGTCTTGAACGTCAAGTTGCCTATCTTGTATCGCACCCTGACGTCGGGCTGGTGGCCACCGGCTTTTGTCATTTTCCCCGTTCCTCACTCAAACAGGGGATGCTGGGATATGAGGAATGGCAGAATGGTTTGCTCGATCATGAGGCTATCATGAGAGACCTGTTCGTTGAATCGCCTTTTGTGCATCCGTCCGTCATGATACGCCGCCATCTGCTCGTCAATATTGGCGGGTATCGCGACTGTGGCTGGGCGGAGGATTATGATCTCTGGCTGCGACTCGCTCAGACCGGCACTCGCTTTTCCCGGTTGCCTGATCAATTGTTTTTCTGGAGAGATCATCCGGATCGTTCTACCAGAACTGATTCGCTTTACAGTACCGATGCGTTTCGGACATGCAAGCTGCACTACCTGCTACAGGGTTCATTACAACACAGAACCAAGGTAATCATTGCTGGTGCGGGCCTGGAAGGACGTGCATGGCAACGACTTCTGGCCGGTGCCGGCATTTCGGTCTCCGCATGGATTGATGTAGATCCGAGAAAGGTTGGCCGTGAATTGCATGGTGCACCTGTTTTGGGGACTGATAATCTAACGGCTCTTAAAGATCTGATCTTGGTCGCCATTGGTGTGCGAGGCGCACGTAATCAGTTCAGACAGCTTGCATTATCTCTTGGCTTGCTGGAGGGACGGGATTATATTTCTGTCACATAAATTTGGGTTAGGGGTGCCTATGAAACGTATGTTTGTCACCGGTGTTATTGCGTCAGCACTGTTTTCATCGGCTCACTGTTTTGCAGCGGATGAAGTGATGGATCGCATTAAGCAACTGGAGCTACAGATTCAGGAACTGAAACAATTGAAGGAGCAGCAGGCTGTCTCCACCGTAAAGTATGATGATTGTATGAAAGCAATTGGACGTGATAAATTTTGCACCTGCATCAGTACGGCATTACCTCGACAGGTCAGCTTTGAACAGTACATACATACAATGATTACACCTCGAGAGGTTACGAGCTTTTCAAGCATGACACCGGAACAACGCTCAGTGTCAGATGCAACTGTTGCTGTCCGTGAATCCTGTATAGAGAAAGGATTTTTCAAGTGACGACAACGAGGGAAGAACTGGCACTCACCATTGATGAATCAGAATGGGGCTGGCTGAAACCGCATAATGAGCGGGGCTCCCTAATTATTGTCGGTAATTGCCTGGACTTGGCAGACGTTGCCTATCGGGTTGCCAGCGATGACAGCACTGCAATCGGAGTCTGGATTAGTGAGGGGAGCATCGGTAAACCAACCGAGGAGCAGATCACAAAATGGGATAGTGATCGTACAAAGAAGTTTTCAATGATTATCATCAGTCCGTATGTGCTTATTCAGGAACGGCTACCAACTAATAACTGACTAGCAACTGATACTAGAAAAAGGGCAATCCGTGAGGATTGCCCTTTTTAATTCGCTACCGAGTGAAAACAATCAGATGAGTTTTACCGCCTGCTGGGCAAACTGCAGAATGATTGAAGGAATAATACCCGGCACCAGAGAGCCAATAGCCGAAATGGCAACGCAAAGCGCCATGGGAGCAGTCACCTGCATCCAGTCGAATTCTTCCGTCGGATCCTTCATGTACATGTAAACCATGACACGCAGATAGTAGTACACAGATGCGGCACTGTTCAGTACGCCGATGACTGCCAGCCAGATGTACCCCTTCTGCACGGCACCTGAGAACAGGTAGAACTTACCAATGAAACCAGCGGTAGGAGGCATACCGGCGAGGGAGAAGAGAAAGAGTGACATGGCGACGGCCAGCACCGGATGTTTGACACCGAACCCGGCAAAATCCTGGACCGTACCGTTGGTTTCTCCCTTTTTACCAACCAGAACAATGATGGCGAAGGCACCGATATTCATGAAGGCATAGGAGAGCATGTAGAAGAGAATACCTGCAGTACCGGTGCCGTTGCCGGCGGTAAAACCGACCAGAGCATAACCGGCGTGGGCAATTGAAGAATAGGCCAGCATGCGCTTGATGTTATCTTGGCGCAGGGCGGTGATGTTGCCGACCGTCATAGTCAGCACTGCAAGCACCCACAGGACCTGGCTCCATTCAACCTGCAGCGTAGGCAGCGCCACGAGGAAAACACGCAGTGCGGCAGCAAAACCCGCAGCTTTGGGGCCGGCGGACATGAATGCAGTAATGGGAGTCGGGGCACCTTCATAGACATCAGGGGTCCACATATGGAAAGGCGCTGCGGCAACCTTGAAGGCAAAACCGGTCAACATCAGCAGCATACCGGCCACAAGCATGATGTTGGCAGAAGGGAGACTCATCTGGCCTGCCATGGCTGCAATCTTGGAGATGCGGGTAGTACCAGTTGCACCATAGGTCAGCGCCATGCCATAAAGCAGAAAACCGGTAGAAAAGGCTCCAAGCAGGAAGTATTTCAGTCCAGCCTCGTTTGACTTGGTATTGTCACGATTGAAACCAGCAAGTACGTACAGAGATACAGACATGATTTCCAGACCAAGGAAGATGGTCATAAGGTCTGTACCTGAGGCCATCAGCATCATACCGACAACCGTGAAGAGGATCAGCGGATAGAGTTCGCCGTGATTGCACCCCTCACGCTCCATGTACTGATTAGAAATCAGGATTGCCAGGCCAGCGGACACCAGAAAAATCATCTTGAAGAAGGTAGCAAAGTTATCGAGAACGACCGAACCGCTGAAACTTTCGATATGCATTCCCCAACTAACGCCGACCAGCACACCAGCTGCAATTATGCCGACGAAACTGAGATTGCTGAGATAGGCTTTGCGATCACCCGGTACAAACACGTTGATCAGCAAAAGGACCATGGCCAGCACAGAGAGAAAGATCTCCGGCAGAATCGGCGTTAAGTTGACGGCTGGAATTGTAATCATATCCATCTAATATATCCTCCGGTCGGATTGACTCTTTTATTACTTAGCGTCATGCGGGCTTGCTGCAGGTGCGGTATGCGGATTTGCTTCTGGTGCAGTATGCGGATTAGCCGCTCCGGGCATGGCCGGGTTACCGGCAGGGGCCTCGGCACCACCAGCGTGGCCGGCCGGGAGAGAAGGAGCCATCCCTGATGACTTCGCGGCACTCATACTGGCGGGGCGAACCTGCGTTACCAGTTTCTTGATTGCAGGTTCCATCTTATCTATGAATGGCTTCGGATAGAGTCCCAAGACAAAGATCATGATGATCAGAGGGACCATGATGGCAACTTCACGTGAATTGAGGTCCGTGAGTTTCTGGTTCTTCGGGTTGTCCAGTTCGCCAAACATCACGCGTTGGAACATCCAGAGCATGTAAACAGCCGAAAGGATTACACCGCTGGAAGCGACAATGGTCCACCAGCGCAGTTCGCTCTCAAATCCGCCAATCAGAACCAGAAATTCGCCAACAAAACCGTTGGTGCCCGGCAGACCGATGGATGAGAAGGTTACGATCATAAAGATGGTGGCGAATACCGGCATCTGTTTGGAAAGTCCGCCGAAATCGGTGATAAGTCGTGTATGCCGGCGTTCATAAATGAAGCCGACGATAAGGAACAGTGCGCCGGTTGAGATACCGTGATTGATCATCTGCAACATGCCGCCAGTGATCCCTTCTATGTTGAAGGCGAACACACCCAGCATGACGAAGCCAAGGTGTGCAACTGACGAATAGGCAACCAGTTTCTTCACATCTTCCTGTACCATGGCAACAAGAGCGGCATAGATGATGCCGATGACCGCCAGTGTAGCAATAAAGGGTGCATACTTATGTGCGGCTTCCGGAAAAAGCGGGATAGCAAAACGGACATAACCGTAGGTACCCATCTTCAGGAGGATAGCTGCAAGAATGACTGAACCTGCGGTCGGGGCCTCGGTATGGGCATCCGGCAACCAGGTATGCAGCGGGAACATCGGGACCTTGATGGCAAAGGCCAGAGCAAAGGCCAAAAACAGCCACACTTGCGTCGCCAGCGGCAACTGCAGGTTAAAGAACTGCAGCAGACCGAAATCGGTGAAACCGGCCTTCATGCCCTGGAAGTAAAGGTAAATGAGAGCGACCAACATGAGCAGCGAGCCGACCATCGTATAGATAAAGAACTTAACGGCAGCGTAGATACGGTTTTTGCCACCCCAGATACCGATCATGAAATACATCGGGATCAGCATGACTTCCCAGAAGATGTAGAAAAGGAACATATCAAGGGAGATGAACGCACCAAGCATACCGGTTTCGAGCAGCAGGAGCAGGATCATGTATTCTTTGACCTTCTCCTCGACGGCAGTATAGGTGGACAGGATGGCAATCGGCATGATGAAGGTTGTCAGGATAACCAGCCAGAGGCTGATACCGTCAACGCCGACATAATACTTCATGACAAACGGGCCGGCGGCAATCCAGGGCACTTTCTCCACGAACTGGAATTCAGCGTTATTCTGAAAGCCAAACATGATTGGCAGCGACACAAAGAAGGTCACTACTGTTGTCGCTAACGCTACCGTCCGCAGTGTTCCCTTGCTGTCCTTGGGGATGAACAGCAGCAGCAGTACCCCCAGTACCGGCAGGAATGTCGTCAGGCTCAATATACTCATGAATTCATGCTCCTTTATGCAAAATGCAGATATCGTTTACTTGAATACGTAATAGCCGAGGATCACAACCACACCAAAGGCCATGGACCATGCATAGTTGTGGATCAGGCCGGACTGCATATAGCGGAAGATACCGCTGAAACCCATGACTACATTGGCAACGCCGTTAACAATGCCGTCCACTACCAGCACATCAAAACCTTTCCAGAGGAAACGTCCCAGCGCCTTGCACGGATTTACAAAGAGGAAGTCATAGAGTTCATCGATATACCACTTGTTGTACACAGCACGATGCAGCCCCGGGAACGATGCAACAAATTTGGCCGGCGCGCCGGTATTCTTAACATAGAGTGAAAGCGCGATCATGATGCCAACCACGGCGATGCAGATCGAGAGACCCATGAGTCCCCACTCGAGTGCATGGCTATGATGCTCACCGGCGTGCGCGTATTTAGCGCCATATTCATTGGCAAGTTCGAAGACCGGATCAAGCCAGTGCTCAAAGTAGTTGGGGAGCGCCCCCATGACCTTCGGCATGCCGATGAATCCGCCGACCGTGGCCAGGAAACCAAGGACCATCAATGGAATGGTGATAACAAGCGGAGACTCATGCAGATGATCTTTCACCTTCGGGTTGATGCGGCACTCGCCGAAGAAGGTCATGAAAACCAGTCGGAACATGTAAAAGGCGGTGAAACATGCAGCAATAGCACCAGTGCCCCACAGAACGATGTTCAGGCCACCATGGAAGGGGTTGGAAAATGCCTGCCAGAGGATCTCGTCCTTAGAGAAGAAACCGGAGAACGGGAAGATACCGGCAATGGCCAGGGTCGACACAAAGAACGTAAGGAAGGTAACCGGCATAACCTTGCGCAGTCCCCCCATGTTTCGCATATCCTGCGGGTCATCATGGAGATGACCATGATGCAGGGCATGGTGCATGGCGTGGATAACGGAGCCGGACCCAAGGAACATGCAGGCCTTGAAGAAGGCGTGGGTCATCAGGTGGAAGATACCGGCCCAGAAGGCGCCGACGCCCATAGCCAGGAACATAAAGCCGAGCTGTGATACTGTCGAGTAGGCCAGAACGCGCTTGATGTCGTTCTGGGCGGTACCGATGGTTGCAGCAAAGATTGCGGTAGCGGCACCGACAACTGCGACCACCATCATGGTCTCGGGAGCCTTGATAAAGACGAAGCTCATGCGGCCGATCATGTAGACGCCGGCGGTAACCATGGTGGCGGCGTGAATGAGGGCGGAAACGGGAGTCGGGCCTTCCATGGCGTCCGGCAGCCAGGTATAGAGCGGAATCTGGGCCGATTTACCGGTGGCACCCAGGAAGAAGCAAAGGGTTGCAATGGTCACGACGCCGCCGTAGGGAAGAAGGTGCGAAGCGGCCTTGATCTCGGTGAAGTTGATGGTCCAGATGTTGTGGTTGCTGCCAAGCCACCAGTAAAGCGTAAAGAGACCGATCAAGAAACCGAAGTCGCCGACACGGTTCATGACGAATGCCTTCTTGGCGGCATCACCGGCAGATTTCTTATGGAAATAGTAACCGATCAACAGGTAGGAGCAGAGACCAACGCCCTCCCAACCGATGAACATGACCAGCATATTGTTACCCAGAACCAGCAGCAGCATGGACATGCAGAACAGGTTCAGGTAGGCGAAGAAACGGTAAAAACCTTCCTCACCGTGCATATAGCCGATTGAATAGAGGTGGATCAGGGAGCCGACACCGGTGACAACCATGATCATAACGCAGGAGAGCGGATCAAGCAGGAATGCCATATCGGCCTTGAAGCTGCCGGAGTGGATCCAGGGGAAGATCACCTTCTCGAATACCCGCTGTTCGGGCGGCAGGCCGATCATCTGCATGAGAATGCCGCACGATACCAGGAATGAACCGAAGATAGCCAGGGTGCCGATCGCACCGATCACGGCCTCGTTCTTGATCTTTTTCCCGAAGAAACCATTGATCAGGAAACCAATGAGCGGGAAGAGCGGTATCAGCCATACGTTGTCAAACATGAAAGACTCCTTTTATGCAATCGCTAAACGTTGTGTTCTGTTATCGACAGCGTGCTACCACTTCATCAGGCCCATGTCGTCGACGTCAATCGACTCTTTATTGTTGTAGAAGGCGATCATGAGGGCCAGGCCGACAGCAGCTTCAGCAGCTGCAACCGTCATGACAAAGAAAACAAAGACCTGGCCGTCCAGGTTCCCCAGATGCCGGGACAGGGCGACAAAGGTAAGGTTCACCGCATTGAGCATCATCTCGATACACATAAAGATGACAATTGCATTCTTGCGGGTAAGCACCCCGATCGTCCCGATGGAGAAGAGGATGGCGCTGATAATGAGATAGCCGTTCAGATTTTCCATGAATATATCCCTCGGACTAGATTTTTTTCTTGGCCAGAATAACGGCACCGACAATGGCGACAAGCAGCAGGATCGAGGTTATCTCGAACGGAAGCAGGAAGGTTGTGAACATCTCACGCCCGATCAACTCGGTATGCCCCACATTCTTGATAACATCACTCGTAATGGAACCGTTGGGAAGTGCCGCCCTGCTTTTGAAGATGATGATGCCGGTATTGAGCAGGGTAAAGAAGCCGATCACCGAACCAAGCAGCACCTTGTGGGTATGACTCTTCGAGGCGTTCACCCTGATATTGAGCAGCATGATGGTGAACACGATCAGTACCATGATGGCACCGGCATATACCATGACCTGTACGGCAGCCATAAAAGGAGCATCAAGCATGACATAGTAGGTAGCCAGACAGAAGAACGTCATGACCAACGACAGAGCGCTGTTGATCGGGTTCCGGCAGACTACCACCAGGATCGCCGATACGATGGCAACCAGCGAGATGATGAGAAAGAAGAGTGTTTCTAACATGAACTGCTCCTTTTATTTCTTTTCTAAGAGACGATCCTTGGAATAGACGAAATCTTCACGGCGGTAATTTGCCAGCTCAAATTCACCGGTCATCCGGATTGCGTCGACCGGGCAGGCCTCGACACAGTAGCCGCAGAAGATGCAACGCAGCATGTCGATCTCGTAAACCGCCGCATACTTGTCATGGTTGGCATCTTCACCAGCCTCAACCGTAATGCACTTGGCCGGACATACCGTCGGGCAGAGGTAACAGGCAACACATTTGGCCTTATTGTGGGATACGTTCAGCGCATGGAGTCCCCTGAAACGTGCCGCTACCTTGGGGCGCTCTGTCGGATACTGAAGGGTCACCGGCTTTTTGAAGAGGTGCGACAGGGTAATCTTCAGGCCGTTCATTATCGGTGTAATCGGATTCATGATTCCATCCTTGTTCTATAAATTGCGATCTGCGTTACAGGTTACTTAATGATGTAGCCAATGATGCCGGTGACTACGATATTTACCAGCGAGAGCGGCAGCAGCACTTTCCAGCCGAGGTGCATCAGCTGGTCATAGCGGTAGCGTGGCAGTGTTGCGCGGATCCACATGCAGAAGAACATCAGGGCGTAAACCTTTGCAACAAAATACACGGGGCCGAGAATAGCGACCGTAGTAGCGCCGGGGCCGTTCCAGCCGCCCAGGAAGAGGGTGGCGGTAAGGGCGCACACCGTTACCATGTTGGCGTATTCCGCCATGAAGAACATGGCGTATTTCATACTGGAGTATTCGGTGCAGAAACCGGAAACCAGTTCAGTTTCTGCTTCAGGAAGGTCAAATGGGGTACGGTTGATCTCTGCCAGTGAACAGATGAAGAACATGGCGGCCGCCAACGGCTGCTTGAATGCGAACCACTCAAATCCGCCCCAACCTGACTGCTGGTTGACAATCTCGTTGAGCGACAGAGTACCGGACAGCATAAAGACCGCTACGATGGCCAGACCTGCCGAGAGTTCATAGGAAATCATCTGGGCCGAAGCACGCAGTCCACCCAGCAGGGAATACTTACTGTTGGAGGCCCAACCGGCCAGAACGATACCGTACACACCAAGCGAAGACATGGCCAGGATATACAGAACGCCGACATTGATGTCGAAAACCTTACCGGCTGCCGTGTCAAAATACCCGGCAATCTGCAGAGGTATCTTGTAACCGGCTACTTCAATCACACCGCCGAATGGGATAACCGCAAAGGTGATGAAAGCAGGTACCAGGGCGATCAGCGGAGCGATAAGAAAGGCAAAGGTACTCGCCTGCGAGGGGATGATCTCTTCCTTGAAGAACAGCTTCACCCCGTCGGCAATCGGCTGCAGAATGCCGTGCCAGCCGGTACGCATGGGACCGAGGCGAACCTGCATGTGACCGATTATCTTGCGCTCAGCATAGGTGGCATAGGCCACGGTCAGCAGCACAAAGACAAACGCCACCAGGACCTTGGCAACCATGGCGATGTAATACATCATCGGCAGTCCTAATATCATGTAATCCATCTGTCCCTCTTTCCTTGCAGTGTAAATTGGTGCGTATTCGTTGTCAGGGGTTCTACTTAGACAGCGTCACATAGGTCACGGCGCTGCCGTTCCAGATCTGGTTGACCGGATTGGCACCGAAATGATACGGCGTAAATGCAACCCCCTTCGGCATGCGCGGGGTGACTTTGGCCTTGAGTTGCATCGTGCCGTTTGCTGAAGAGACCTTAAGCAGATCGTTTTCAGCAACACTCAGCGCTGCAGCATCGTCACGTGAGATTTCAACGTACCCTTCCGGACAGACATGCATCGGACCTTCACCGAACTGCGACAGGGTACCGTTGTGATACAGGGCGCTGCCGGTGAGGAGCGCCAGCTTTCCGGGTTCAGGGGCTGTGGTGGACGATCCGGTAATAACAAATGCCGGCGTAATGGTAACGGGGGCAAACTGACCCTCTTCACCAATTGAGGCATAGCTCATGCCGGCATAGCCTGCTACCGACCCGGCAATTTCTGCGAAAACCTCGGACGGTTTCACCGGTGCAACACCACCAAGCATCGTGATCAAAGCACCGAGAATCTCGAAATCGGAACGGCTCTGGCCGACTTTCTTGATGGCCGGCTTGATATACTGGACGCGACGGTCAGTGGCGGTAAATGTGCCTTCCTTTTCGGCAAAGGAACATGCCGGCAGTACCACATCTGCTTCTGCCGCGGTTTCAGTCATAAAGAGATCGGAAACAATCAGGAACTCTACTTTGTCGAGGGCGCTCTTCACCTTTGCCTGGTCCGGATAGGAAACCAGCGGATTCTCACCAGCGATAAAAAGGGTTCTGATGGAGCCGTTGACACAGCCATCGATGATCTGGGCGGCATTCTTGCCGTTCTCGGAGAAGAAACCGATATCAGCGGCACCTTGGCTGTTATTTTTCTCGGAGAGGCAGAGAACACCACTTCCTTCCTTGCCCAGTTTTCCGGCAAGCAGAGCCAGATTGGCGACGGCGCTGGCAAGGTCCGCGGTATGGCCCGGATAGGCCTGGCCGACCGGGAAGACGATCAGTGCTTTTTCAGCCTGTGCATAGGCACTGGCAAGAAGTTTAATATCAACTGCGGTCAGCCCGCTCTGTTCTGCAACCGCTTCCGGTGTGTACGCAGCAAGGGATTTCTCCAGTTCAGCGTAACCGGGAATGGCTGCGGCAGAACCGTCAACCAGTTTGTTATCAAGGATAACCTTGGCGAGTGCATTGATGACCGCGAGCTCGCTGCCCGGTGTATGAACCAGTGTCCTGGCTCCCGGCAGTTTGGAGAGCTTGCCGGACTTGTCGGAAAGAATCTTCAGTTTGGCGTCCTTGTTCTTAACCGCCATATTGATCTCGAAACCGACAACCGGATGGGTCTCGTAGGCATCGGTTTTGATCACCAGCAGCAGGTCGCTTTTCTGGATGTCAAGG
This sequence comes from uncultured Geobacter sp., assembly GCA_964609805.1. Classification (GTDB taxonomy): domain Bacteria; phylum Desulfobacterota; class Desulfuromonadia; order Geobacterales; family Pseudopelobacteraceae; genus CAIPTY01. Next base: position 14,782 of record CAZSTJ010000026.1, read on the forward strand.
ATCGACGACGGTGCGGCGGTTGCCCCGAAACTGCGGACAAAACCCTCTGTCATTGCTGCGTGGGCATAGCCCGCGGAAAAGTCGTAATTGCTTGATCCGATGGCAGCCATCAGCTGCTTGAAGGTGACCAGTTCTTCGTTGGTCAAGCGGGGAGTTGCCAGTGCAGCCGTAGCCGGTCCGTTTTCCTTGAGACGGGCGGCAACCGTTTCCAGAGCCTCATCCCAGGAGGCCTCGACGAGAGTCCCGTTCTTCCTGACCAGCGGTTTGGTAAGACGCCTGTCCGAATTAATAAACTGGTAGCCGAAACGGCCGCGGCAACAGAGCTGACCGTTATGGAACCCTTGATTCTCGTCGTACAGGGTGGTAAGGACCTTGTTGTCCTTGACGCCAAGGGTCAGGTTGCAGCCGGTTCCACAGTAGCCACAAACCGATTTCTGTTTGGTAAGGGACCAGAAACGGGCTTTGAATTTGAAGGGGCGGGCCAGGAGGGAACCGACCGGGCAGACCGAAACGCAGGAACCGCAGAATTCACAGTTAAGGGCACCTTCGAACTCGCAGCCGATCTTGGTCTCGATACCGCGGCTGATAAAGGTCAGGGCACCAAAGGAAACAATCTCGTCACAGATACGTGAGCACTTACCGCACAGAACACAACGGTTCATGTCGCGCTCGATCAGTGGATTGTTGTAGTCGATCTCATGCTGGAACTTTTCATCGACAAAGCGGTTTGCATCCACTTTGTACTCGTAGGTCAGATTCTGAAGGTCGCAATCCCCGGCCTTATCGCACACCGGGCAGTCAATCGGATGATTGAGCAGCAACAGCTCGAGTACCATCTTGCGGGCCTTGATGATATCCGGTGTCGAGGTACGAATAATCATTCCCTCAGTAACCGGCGTGGTGCAGGCAGGAATCTGGCGGCCCTTCATCTGCTCCACTTCCACCAGGCACATACGACAGGCGCCGAAAGGCTTCAGCTTTTTATCGTGGCACAGAATCGGGATATTGATGCCATTCAGCTTGGCTGCTTCGTAAATGGTCGCGGTCTTGGGTGCCGTGAACTGCTTGTCGTCTATCGTCAGATTAACCATCTCAACCTCTATACGTGGGCTTGACTGTGTAATTGCGTGAGGGGTAGCCGTCTATTGATACTACTCGAGCGCCATGAAGCGGCAGGCGTCATAACAGGACTTGCACTTGGTGCATTTCTCTTTGTCCAGCCATGCCAGTTGGCCCTTTTCCCAGACGATTGCATCAACCGGGCAGGCCTTTTTGCAGGCACCGCACTTGACGCACTTGTCTTCAACCACCTGCCACAACAATAGTTCCTTGCAGCAGTTAGAGGGACAACGTTTGTCGTTGATATGCGCCTCATACTCGTGGCGGAAATAATTGATGGTGGAAAGGATCGGGTTCGGAGCCGTCTGGCCGAGGCCGCAGAGCGATGCCTTCTTGATGGCGATGCCCAGATCCTGGAGGGTTTCGATGTCGGATATCTCTCCCCGCCCCTCGGTAATGCGCTCGAGGATGTCGAGCATGACCTTCAGACCGATACGGCAGGGAACGCACTTACCGCAAGACTCCATCCTGGTGAAGGTGAGGAAGAAACGTGAGACGTCAACCATGCAGGTGGTCTCGTCCATTACAACCAAACCACCGGAGCCCATCATGGCGCCGGCCTTGATCAGGGAGTCGTAATCGACCGGAGTATCGAGGATCTCGGAGGGGATACACCCACCGGATGGACCACCGGCCTGAACCGCCTTGAACTTACGGTTGTTGGCAATGCCGCCGCAGACGTCGTAGATAACCTCACGGATCTTCATACCTGCCGGGACTTCAACCAGACCGGTATGCTTCACCTTGCCGGTAACGGCGAAGATCTTGGTCCCTTTGGTGGTATCGGTGCCGAGCGATGCGTACCAGTCGGCCCCCTTGTTGATAATGTGGCGTACGTTGGCAAATGTCTCAACATTGTTGATGTTGGTCGGGTGGCCCCAGAGACCGCGCACAGCAGGGAACGGCGGACGGGGGCGGCTCATGCCGCGCTGTCCCTCGATGGAGGCCATCAGGGCGGTCTCTTCGCCGCAGACGAAGGCACCGGCGCCCATCTTGATACGCATATCGAAATTCAGTCCCCACCCTTTGATATTCTTTCCCAGGTAGCCTTTTTCGTAACAGACATCGATAGCATGCTGAAGACGGGCAACGGCCAGCGGGTACTCGGCACGGACATACACATAACCGAAGTCACAACCGATGGCATAGGCAGCAACCATCATACCTTCGATGATACAGTACGGGTCGCCCTCAAGCAGGGAGCGGTCCATGAATGCACCCGGGTCACCCTCGTCAGCATTGCAGATCAGGTATTTGTGATCGCCTGGTGAAGCCTTGCAGAAGGACCATTTCATGCCGGTGGGGAAACCGCCGCCCCCACGGCCACGCAAACCGGATTTCTTGACTTCCTCAACAACTTCTTCCGGTTTCATGTGCTGAACACACTTCTCAATGGCTTTGAAACCGTCCTCTGCAAGATACGCATCCAGGGATTCCGGATCGATCTGTCCACAACCGGACATGACCACGCGCATCTGGGCATCGACGAAAGTATTATAGTAAGGCTTCGCCTTGCGTTTTTCGATGGTCGTCTTTGCTACGATGTGCTCGTCGACGATCTTTTCAACCTCTTCCGGCAGAACGAAATCGTAGGTAATACGGCCCTGTTCAGGGGTGATGATATCGACCAGAACGTCGTTGGCGCAAAGGCCGCGGCAACCGGTCTTGATGACATCGCAGCGCTTGCCGACTGTCGCATTGACACCCTTCTCGCGAATGACTCGCTCGAACTCGGCCTCTACCTTCTTAGCACCGGCCGAGATACCGCCGGTTCCCTGACATATGAGAATCTGAATTGCTTCGCCCATAAATACTCTATCCCCTGATGGAATGGTTGAGTGTCAGTCTACTGCGGCCCGAGAGGCCGCTGATTGTATTCGGCGACGATTTCGTCCACCTTCTGGACGGTCATCTTGCCGTAGGTATCATCGTTGACCATTGCCAGTGGCGCCATGCCGCAGGCTCCAAGACAGGCCACCTTTTCAAAGGTATATCGCAGGTCGGGGGTCGTTTCGGCATGACCGATGTGCAGCTTGTCGAAAAAGGTTTCGACTATGCGTGGTGCACCCTGAACGTGGCAGGCAGTCCCGACGCAGACACGGATGATGTAACGGCCACGCGGTTTCAGATGAAACTGGGCGTAAAAGGTAAGTACACCGTAGATCTGACTGGGATACACATTGAGCCGCTCTGCAATCAGGTCGGCAACTGCCCGCGGGATATATCCGTAGGCATCTTGCGCACCCTGCAATACCGGCATCAGATTTCCCGGCATATCTATATATTTGTCGATAACCTTGTGGGCGATGGAAAGATCGACTTCCTGCTCCTGCTCTTCAACCTGCTGCGCTGCTGCTTCACTCATGCGCGCCGTCTCCTTTAAACACACTGCGGGAATTATCTGTCTATTTCACCAAGAACGATATCCAGCGTTCCGATTACCGCAACCAGGTCGGCGATCATAGAACCAAGGGCCATCTTTTCGATTGCCTGCAGGTTGACGAATGAAGGCGGACGAATCCTCAGTCGGTACGGCTTGTTGCCGCCATCGCTGACGATGTAGTAACCCAGCTCACCCTTGGGAGCCTCAACACCCTGATAGACTTCGCCCTCCGGAACCGGATATCCTTCCGAAGCGATCTTGAAATGGTGGATCAGTCCCTCAATGCTGTTGTACACGCTTTCCTTCGGCGGATAGCAGACCTGGGGACAGTCGGCCAGGATCGGTCCCGGCTTGAGGTTGTCAAGGGCCTGGGTGATGATCTTGCAGGATTCGCGCATTTCTACCAGACGCACCTTGTAACGATCGAAGGTATCGCAGTTTTCACCGGTCGGCACCTTGAAAGAGTATTTTTCATAGCCGGTATAGGGATTGTCGCGACGGAGATCCCAATCAACGCCGGAGCCACGCAGAGCCGGACCGGTAATACCTATATCGATGGCGTCTTCTGCAGAGATAACACCGTTGCCGACGGTACGCTTGAGCCAGATCGGGTTGGTGGTCAACAGCCCCTCATAGACGTCCAGATAATCCGGCAGGGTGGTAACGAAATCACGCACCTTCTTCTCGAACTCGGGCGGCACATCCTGGGACAGACCACCGGCGCGGAAGAAGTTGGAGGTCATACGGGCACCGGATATCAGCTCGTAGGTTTCCATGACCACTTCACGCTCACGGAAGGCATAGAGGAAGACGGTCATGGCGCCGATATCAAGGGCGTGGCAGGCGATCCAGACCAGATGGGACTGGAGACGGGCCATTTCGGCCATGATGACACGAATTGTCTGGGCACGCTCGGGCACTTCAATCTCCAGCAGTTTTTCAACCGCCAGGATGTAGCCGAGATTGTTGCTCATGGGGGCCAGATAGTCGAGACGGTCGGTCAGCGGCAGGATCTGGTGGTAGGTACGGTGCTCGGAGAGCTTTTCCACACCCCGGTGCAGATAGCCGATGTCGGGGGTAATCTTGGTGACGATCTCGCCGTCCAGTTCGAGTACCAGCCTGAGAACCCCGTGGGTACTGGGATGCTGCGGGCCCATGTTCAGCGTCATTTTTTCCGTAGTTGCCATGTATCGCCTCTTTATTTGCTCGAAATACTACTATCGTTGATATCGATGAATTACGACAGACGTCCTTTGTACGGCTCGCGATCGGGCCCCTGAAGCGGGTAGTCCTTGCGCAGCGGATAACCTTCCCAGTCGGGGGTCATCAGGATGCGGCGCAGATCCGGATGGTTCTCGAAGGTGATGCCGAAGAGGTCAAACACCTCACGCTCCAGCCAGTTGGCCGTTGCCCACACCTGGGTCGCACTCTGGATGCTGTCGTTCTCAGCCAGCGGCGCCTTGATCCGCAGACGATCCTTATTGGGGATGGAGTAGAGCTGGTAGACCAGCATAAAGCGGTCTTCCTTCTGATCCAGATAGTCGACCGCCGTCACATCGGTCAGCAGGTTGTACTGAAGCGACTGCTTCAGAAACTGCAGAACCTCCAGGACAGCATCCTTTTTGACGGTTACCGTTATCTCGCCGCGAAACTCAACAACGTCAACGACTGCTGCGGCAAACTTTTCTTTGAGGCTAATGACTGCGCGATTGTTTTCTGCCATGATATCTAACCCTTTTCTGGGATTTGATGTGGAACGGACCTGCAAATTCAACGGAATCAGACCGCCGAGGTATCACGATCTCCCAGTCCAAGTGCCGAACCGAAGGAGTTCTTCTCTTTCATGATCTTGTCCTGCAGCTTCATGATACCGAACAGCAGCGCCTCCGGACGCGGCGGGCAGCCGGGGACATAGACGTCAACCGGCAGCGCTTCGTCGATACCCTGCACGACGCTGTAGGTATCAAAGACACCGCCTGAACAGGCGCAGGCGCCCATGGCGATAACCCATTTCGGCTCCGGCATCTGCTCATAGACGGTCTTGATGACCGGCAGCATCTTCTTGGTAACGGTACCGGCGATGATAATACAGTCGGACTGACGCGGGGAGGCGCGAAAGATAATCCCGAAGCGGTCAAGGTCGTGATGTGAAGCACCGGTAACCATCATCTCGATGGCGCAGCATGCCAGACCGAATGTCATCGGCCAGATCGAGGACTTTCTCGACCAGTTGACCAGCGCATCCAGCGAAGTCGTTATGATGTTTTCGCCAAGCGGATTGTTTACTCCCATTCCAGCGCTCCTTTTTTCCAGACATAAATATAACCGACAAAGAGGATCACGATGAACAACCCCATCTCGATCAGCCCGAACATACCGAGCTTTTTGTAGAGTATTGCCCAGGGATACAGGAACACCGCCTCTATATCAAACAGGATGAACAGCATTGCGATGAGGTAAAACTTGATGGAGAACCGCTCGCGGGCGGTTCCGACCGGTTCGCAACCGCTCTCGTAGGGGGACATTTTAAGGACGGAGAACTTCTTCGGGCCGATAAGTGACGACATTACCAGCGACACGAGACCGAAGCCGATGGCTACGATCACCAGAAGAAGTATGGGAAGATATGCACCGAGCATTGAACAGCCCTCCTTACTGCGTACGGTATACTGTATACAAACGATGAAATAAATAGGTTATTTGAATTCCTTTGTCAAGGAGTTTTTCCGGCTTTTTTTAGCGGTTTTTCCTTATGCAGCAAGCACGACCACCAACACAACTTGCATAAATTATTTAACTTTTCACCGTGAGTATTTTTTCTAATGAACCAACACCTTCTTCATGCTACAGAACCTGGAGAGGGATGCCCCTTCGATTGACACACCCGCCTTCTCTATGCTAATCAAGGTGATCTTTTTCGGACCTTCTTCACTTAAATTTCCCTGCAAAGGAGTCTCACGAATGAACCATACACGCTCCAGCCAGCTATTCCTGCAGGCTAAGGCCTCCATTCCCGGCGGCGTCAACAGCCCGGTCAGGGCCTTCAAGTCGGTCGGGGCCGACCCTTTGTTCATCAACAAGGCCGCGGGCTGCCATATCTATGACGAAGACGGCAACAGCTTTATCGATTATGTCGGTTCCTGGGGGCCGATGATCGCCGGTCATTGCCACCCTGACATCATCGCTGCCGTCCAGAAAACTATGGAGAGCGGTGCCAGCTTCGGCGCCCCGACCGAGCGCGAGACAGTCCTGGCCAACATGGTTATCGATGCGGTCCCCTCCATCGAGATGGTCCGCATGGTCAGCTCCGGCACCGAGGCTACCATGAGCGCCATCCGCCTGGCCCGCGGCTACACCGGCCGGGACAAGATCATCAAATTCTCCGGCTGTTACCACGGCCACGCCGATTCCCTGCTGGTCAAGGCAGGCTCCGGCGCCGCCACCTTCGGGGTGCCCGACTCCCCCGGCGTACCGGCGGAGGTTGCCCGACTCACCCTTACAGGAGAATACAACTCCCTTGACTCAGTCCGCGCTCTGGTAGCCGGCAACAAGGGGGAGATCGCCTGCATTATCGTCGAACCGGTGGCCGGCAATATGGGGACCGTCCCCCCCCGTGAAGGATTCCTCGAAGGGCTGCGCGAGATCTGTACCAACGAAGGGATCATCCTGATCTTCGACGAGGTCATGTCCGGCTTCCGCGTTGCCTACGGCGGGGTACAGGAGCTGTATGGCGTCACCCCCGACATGACCACCCTGGGCAAGATCATCGGTGGTGGCCTGCCGGTTGGTGCCTTCGGCGGCAAGCGGGAGATCATGGAGAAACTCTCTCCGGCCGGCGGCGTCTATCAGGCCGGCACCCTCTCCGGCAACCCGCTGGCCATGTCTGCCGGCATCGCCACCCTGAACATCCTCAAGCAGCCCGGTTTCTACCAGCGGCTGGAGGAGAGCAGCCGCGCAGTGGCCGAAGGGATCGCCAGGGCAGCCAAGGACGCCGGCTTTCCGCTCTACTCCACCCGCGTCGGCAGCATGTTCTGCGCC
>CAZSTJ010000027.1:0-22229 GCA_964609805.1 uncultured Geobacter sp.
CGATCATTCTGGCTGGGGGGCTGACTCCCGAAAATGTTGCCGAGGCGGTCAGGACCGTTCGTCCCTATGCGGTCGATGTCTCCAGCGGCGTTGAATCATCGCCGGGACGTAAGGACGCCGACAAGGTTCGGCACTTCATTTCACAGGCCAGGGGGTGCCATGCTTAACGGCAAGAAGATCATTGTTATCCTGCCGGCCTACAACGCGGCCCGCACCCTGGAAATGACCTACAACGAAATCCCGTTCGAGATCGTGGACGACGTGCTGCTGGTGGATGACGCATCGCATGACGACACGGTACAGCGCGCTACCCAGCTCGGCATCCATACTATCGTTCACGAGCAGAACCGGGGGTATGGCGGCAACCAGAAGACCTGTTACCGGGCGGCACTTGAACGGGACGCCGATATCGTGGTCATGCTTCATCCCGATTACCAGTACACCCCCTTCCTGGTCACCTCGCTGGCCTCCATGATCGCCTTCGGCGTGTACGACGTCGTGCTGGCATCGCGCATTCTGGGCAAAGGAGCCCTCAAAGGGGGGATGCCGCTCTACAAGTACCTGGCAAACCGTATACTGACTGCCGCAGAGAACATCCTGCTGGGGCAGAAACTCTCCGAATACCACACCGGGTACCGGGCCTTCTCCCGCAAGGTCCTCGAAACGCTCCCCCTTGATGCCAATTCGGACGATTTCGTTTTCGACAATCAGATGCTGGCACAGATTACCTGGTACGGTTATTCCATCGGCGAGGTCAGCTGTCCTGCACGTTATATCCCCGAGGCGTCGTCCATCAACTTCAGACGCAGCGTCATCTACGGCCTCGGGGTCCTGAAAACCGCATTATCCTATCGACTGGCTAAGCTCGGCATAACCCGCGCGGCAATATTTGCAGATGCCCCGGCCGGAGCATCCACGAGGAGATCATGAAACAACCCGACAGAAAAGGCCATTTCGGCCAGTACGGCGGCCGGTACGTCCCCGAAACCCTCATGCCTGCCCTGCTCGAACTGGAACAGGCCTATGCACATTACCGCCACGACCGCGAGTTCCGCCAGGAGTTCGAGTATTACCTGCGCCAGTACGTCGGCCGCCCCAACCCGCTTTACTTTGCCGAGAAACTGACGCAGAAGCTTGGCGGCGCCCGCATCTACCTGAAGCGAGAAGACCTGAACCATACCGGTGCCCACAAGGTGAACAACACCATCGGCCAGGGACTGCTGGCAAAACGGATGGGCAAGAAACGGGTCATTGCCGAGACCGGTGCGGGACAGCACGGGGTTGCCACTGCCACCATCGCCGCCCTGATGGGGATGAGCTGCGAGGTGTTCATGGGGGAAGAGGACACCCGCCGTCAGGCGTTGAACGTCTTCCGCATGAGGCTGCTCGGTGCCACGGTCACCCCGGTAACCGCCGGCACCGCGACACTGAAGGACGCCATGAACGAGGCCATGCGCAACTGGGTGACCACCATCGCCGACACCTTCTATGTCATCGGCACCGTAGCCGGCCCACACCCCTACCCCATGATGGTGCGGGATTTCCAGTCGGTAATCGGGGCTGAGGTCAAGCGTCAGCACCGGAAGGTGGAAGGTCGCCTGCCGGATTGCCTGGTGGCCTGCGTCGGCGGCGGCAGCAATGCGCTGGGTCTCTTCTACCCGTTCATCAATGACAGTTCCGTCAGGATGATCGGGGTTGAGGCAGCCGGATACGGCATCGATACCGGCCGGCATGCCGCACCGCTCTGCGCAGGAACCCCCGGTATCCTGCACGGCAACAAGACCTATCTCCTGCAGGACGGTGACGGCCAAATCACCCACGCCCACTCCATCTCGGCCGGCCTGGATTATCCGGGAGTCGGCCCGGAACATTCCTGGCTCAAGGATACCGGCCGTGCCGAGTATGTATCTATCACCGACGACGAGGCACTGGAAGGTTTCAAGATGCTGACTCTGGAGGAAGGCATCATGCCGGCCCTGGAATCATCCCATGCCATTGCATACCTCAGCAAACTGGCTCCGACACTTCCTAAGGACAAGACCATCGTCGTCTGCCTTTCCGGGCGCGGCGACAAGGATATTCATACGGTGGCTGATGCCATGGGCGTTACCTTCTAACGCTCCACTCCCCCGCCCCAAAAAGAAACCCGTCTTCCAGGTACCGGAAGACGGGTTTCTTTTTTTTTTGTAGTGGGTAAATTTAACGGTTCTTTTTCAGGTTGTAGACGACTCCCGCGTTCTCGATGGCGACCGAGGCATACCGGCAAAGCATGGCGAGAAAATCAAGGTGATCCTCATCAAAGGGGGCACCGTCATACCCCCCTGAAACAGTCAGGGCGCCGGCAATACGACCCTGAACATAGAGAGGTGAAGAGACTGCGCTGGGTGAAGCCAGCAACACGCCATCGGGGTCTTCTTCGGTAACGATATCGATCACTGATTCATCGGAAAGTCTGGACACCAGCATCGGTTTACCGCTTTCGACCACCTGTCCCGAGATACCCTTACCTATCGGCAGTCGCAATGACGCCGTGCCGGCCGGATCGATGCCGTTGCACACCTTGACACTCAGGTTTGCACCGCTCTTATCCAGCAACAACAAATAGCCGCGCGATGCCTTGAGGTTGACCGTTGCAGCCTCGGTCAGTTTTTGCAGGATGCTTGCAACGTCGAACGTGGAGGTCAGCTGCATGCAAATCTGATTGATGAGTTTCATGGTGTTGAGGGAATCGGACAACCCTTTGTTCTTATCGATCAGTTCCGCCAGCAGCAGTTGTTTCTTTCGTGCCTGCTCCTGCTTTTCAAGGGCCCGCTCAATCACGTTGTAGAGCACACTTTCATCATCGATCGGCTTGACGATGTAATCGTATGCCCCCTGCCGGAGAGATTTAAGCGTATTGAAGCTGGAAGCATTGGAGCTGATGATGACGATGTCGCACTCGGGACGCCGCTCCTTGATGATTTTCATCAAATTCAGGCCGCTCATGTTCGGCAGCATCAGTTCAGTGATAACAAGATCGAACTCCTGCGAGGTAAAGAGCGGTATGGCCTCTTCCGCTGAAGTTGCTACAGCTACAAGATACCCCTGAGCCTCGAGGATCTCCGTCAATCTGTTCCTGCTTGCAAGGGAATCATCAACAATAAGGATATTTGCGGGGCGGGCCATGTGCAATCTCCATCCGGTATATTGTAGAACGGGCATATTAATGTAATTGTGGGGAGAATACAACTGCAAAAAAAAGTTTTAACGTTATTCTAAAGTCATTAGAAGACAATATTATTCGGCGGTTAGAGCAAAACGACCCAAATCGAAGGCAGCCCCCTTGCCGACATGCAGCAGCTCTCCGAGTACGAGGAATGGAATGATGCCGGTGAAATCACCCTCGAACAGACCACTCCCGCCGATCCCCGACAACTTCCTGCTTTCGGCTGGTGCATTCTGAAATGAGTAGTCCAGGCAGACAACCCCGTTTACCTGGCGTGCCAGTTCGGTAAAATCGGTAGCAAAGGTACATTCGCCGTAGTAGTACGCCAGTGAGGAGATCCGCCGCATCAGGGTGCGGGCAAACAGACCGAAATCAAAGGTGGTACGGAGCCGCCCCTGTTCCAGGAGCCGCAGCGGGGTGAGCAGTTCCAGCCGCAGCCGACTGCCGCACAGCGATCGGTTTTCCTGTACACCTCCCGCTGACAGTACCACCAGATTCTCCGGGTGCACGATCCGGCCTCCCGCTATCCATGATGTGGGAGTCCCCTGATAATCGAGGGAATCCACCGCCGCCACCCGGGCGGACATCTCCGAAACTAAACGTGAAAATCCTTCCAGCAGCAGGTCAAGGTGGTTGATGGCCGTCCCGACGACAACGAGACCAACCACTATATCGTCACCTTCATTTACAACCGTCGGAAAAGAGAAGGTGAACGGCAGCGGCGGTTTCTGATGCAGTTTCAACTCGGCCGGATCGGTGGCCAGTTCCTGCGAGAAGAGACGATGCCAGCCGCAGGTGTGCGACACCCCGCATCGACCGCACGCCTGATCCGCTCTGGTGCAGACAAGCTCACGACATACAGCGGCAAACCTGCCTCCGAGAAGGGGTAAGCGGCGCAGCACATTCGCAGGAGTATCAGCCTGAACGGTCAGTTCCAACCGGGCGAGATTGAGTTCGGTGAGGTCCATATCGTTCCAATCCCAAAAAAAGGCGGCCCCGTATCAGGGCCGCCCAATGTTACTTCAAACAGATAAGATTCGCTACCGATTATGCGAACTGCGCCTTGATGAATTCACGGTTCATGCGGGCGATAAACTTGACGTTGATCCCCTTCGGGCAGGAAACCTGGCACTCGTAGTGATTGGTGCAGTTGCCGAAGTCGCAGGCAGCCATGGCGTCCACAAGGTTCTTGACGCGGGCGGCAGCCTCAGACTTGCCCTGGGGCAGCAGCGCATACTGGGACACCTTGGCACCGGTGAACAGCATGGCAGCGCCGTTGGGGCAGCCGGCTACACAGGCACCGCAGCCGATACATTCAGCGGCGTCCATGGCCTCGTCGGCAATCGGTTTGGGAATCAGGATAGCATTGCCGTCGGCAACCCCGCCGGTATGGCAGGAGACATAGGCGCCGGCCTGAACGATCGTATCAAGGGCGGAACGGTCAACGACCAGGTCCTTGAGAATCGGGAAGGCACGGGCCCGCCAGGGCTCGATGTAGATGGTGTCGCCATCCTTGAATTTACGCATGTGCAGCTGGCAGACTGTGGTGCGGTCCTGGCCGCCGTGGGCGGCGCCGTTGATGACCTGGGAGCACATGCCGCAGATACCTTCGCGGCAGTCGTGGTCAAAACAGATCGGCTCTTTGCCCGATTTGATCAGGTCTTCGTTGACCACATCAAGCATCTCCAGGAAGGAGTGATGGTCGGTGATACCTTTAGCGGTGTAGGTTTCGAACTTGCCGGGATCGCTGGGGCCCTTCTGACGCCACACGATCAGAGTCAGTGTCATGGTCTTGTGATCGCTCATTATTTGTAGCTCCTTACGGCGAGATGTACGTTATCGAATTTCAGCGGCTCCTTGTGCAGCTCGGGGGTCTTGCCGTCGCCCTTGTATTCCCAGGCACCCACGTAACAGTAGTTAACGTCGTCACGCTGGGCCTCGCCCTCATCCTGATACTCGACACGGAAGTGACCGCCGCAGGATTCGTTGCGGTGGTGGGCATCGCGGCACATCAACTCGCCAAACTCGAGGAAGTCGGCGGTGCGGCCGGCGTTTTCCAGATCCTGGTTGAGCTCGGCACCGGAACCGGTAACCTTGACGTTCTTCCAGAATTCTTCACGCAGTGCCGGGATTTTCTGCAGGTTGGCCTCCAGGGATTCCTTGGAACGGGCCATACCGCAGTTCTCCCACATGAGGCCGCCCAGTTCGCGCATGAACTCGGAGACGGTCTTCTTGCCGTTGATGGAGAGAAGCTTGTCGCGGTAGGCGGTAACTTCCTCGATCGATTTCTTGAACTCCGGATTATCGGTTGCGGTACCGGAAGGCTTGACGGTGGCCAGGTAGCCGCCGATGGTGTAAGGAATCACGAAGTAGCCATCAGCCAGACCCTGCATGAGGGCCGAAGCACCCAGGCGGTTGGCGCCATGGACGGAGAAGTTCGCCTCGCCCAGTACGAACAGGCCGGGGATGTTGCTCTGCAGGTTATAGTCAACCCAGAGACCGCCCATGGAGTAGTGCGGTGCCGGATACATACGCATCGGGCGCTTGTAGGCGTCCTCGTCGGTGATCTTCTCGTACATCTCGAACAGGTTGCCGTAACGCTCCTTGATGGTGTCGGCACCGACGCGCTTGATGGAGGTGCCGAAATCCAGGTACACACCACGGCCGCCAGGGCCGACGCCGCGTCCGTCGTCACACTGCTCCTTGGCAGCGCGGGATGCGATATCACGCGGAGCCAGGTTGCCGAAGGAGGGGTACTTACGCTCGAGATAGTAATCGCGATCCTCTTCCGGAACCTCGTTCGGATGCTTGCCGCAATCTTCCTTGCGCTTGGGCACCCAGCAGCGCCCGTCATTACGGAGCGACTCGGACATCAGGGTCAGCTTGGACTGGTAATCACCGGCCTGCGGGATGCAGGTCGGATGGATCTGGGTGTAGCAGGGGTTGGCAAAGAAGGCGCCCTTCTTGTGGGCCTTCCAGTTGGCCGTTACCGAACAGCCCATGGCGTTGGTGGAGAGGTAGAACACGTTGACGTAGCCGCCGGTAGCCAGGCAGACGGCGTCAGCAGCATAGCTCTCCAGCTCGCCGGTGATCAGGTTACGGCAGGTGATACCTTTGGCAACGCCGTCGACAACGACGAGGTCAAGCATCTCGCGGCGGTTGTACATCTTGACCGTGCCGGCCTTGATCTGGCGGGACAGGGCCGAGTAGGCACCGAGGAGAAGCTGCTGGCCGGTTTGGCCGCGGGCGTAGAAGGTACGGGAAACCTGGGCGCCGCCGAAGGAGCGGTTATCCAGGTAGCCGGCGTAGTCACGGGCAAAGGGAACACCCTGGGCGACGCACTGGTCGATGATGTTGTTGGACACCTGGGCCAAACGCCAGACGTCTGCCTCACGGGCGCGGAAGTCGCCACCCTTGATGGTGTCGTAGAACAGACGGTAGATAGAGTCGCCGTCGTTCGGATAGTTCTTGGCTGCGTTGATACCACCCTGAGCGGCGATGGAGTGGGCACGACGCGGGCTGTCCTGGTAGCAGAAAGCCTGTACGTTGTAACCAAGCTCACCCAGCGATGCAGCGGCGGCGCCGCCGGCAAGGCCGGTACCAACCATGATGATGTTGTATTTACGCTTATTGGCGGGATTGACCAGTTTCAGGTCGAAACGGTGCTTATCCCAGGTCTGCTGAATCGGTCCGGTAGGACATTTTCCGTCAAGTATCACAATAACCCCCTTATTTCAGAATTCGAACGAGAATGGTGAGCGGTACGGCGGCGTAGCCGAGGAACAGGGCGAGTGCGACCAGAGTGCCTGCCTTGGTCAGACCCGGCTGAATCCGGTCATTGCTCCAGCCCATGGTCTGGAAGAAGCTCTGGATGCCGTGGGAGAGATGGAGGAAAAGCACCACCATGGCGCCGGCATACAGAAGGGTCGTTCCCATTCCCTGGAAGGCGGAAACAACCATACCCAGTACGTTGGGGTTGCCAAGCGCGTCAGGGTGTGACAGGGCCGCAGTCTCCGGGCTGATTACCTGGAAGGTGAAGTGCAGCAGGTGGTACACGATGAAGCAGAGGAGAAGGACGCCGGTCCAGATCATGTTGTCACTGGCGAAGGTGGCCTTCTGTACCGACTTGACCGCATACTGCTGGGGACGGCCGCCGCGGTTCTCGATGGTCAGCTGGATGCCGTACCAGATGTGCAGGCAGGCGAAGACGAGTAGACCAAGACGGAAACCGATGATAATCGGCGCCGGCATGCTGTGCAGGTGATGGGCATAAGCGTTGATACCGCCCTGGAGCCACCCGAAGATGCTCGAGTTGCCGATCAGGTGGATAACGGCAAAGAGGACCATGCACTGGCCCGTGATCGCCATTATGATCTTTCTGCCGATCGATGACTTGAAGAATTCCATAGTTACCCTTTCTTTGCGTGATGTTGATTTATCAATAAAGTACGTGGAAATTAACCTGCATTGAATTCAGCTGTGGCAAGGGGGCCCCCGCCAGCGCAATCTGATGACGACCTGCATACGAGTCCTCCTTATCGAATGTATTTTGATGCGGCAATGACCGTTATGAAAATACCGGGGAACTGTAACTGATACCTGTCCAGCAGCGAAGCCACCGCATAGTAAACGCCGTTATACGAAAATGCAAGTACTATATGTATACAATATACGATTTGATGCACGTTCCGCGGGGCATCGCGCCATCATTGCAATCGCTCCGACATTCTGTTAGTTACAAAGTAATAACGAAAAAACGGAACAGCGAATCGCCGGAGAATCGATCATGAAATTCACACTGTTGAAAAAAGATACCCAGACCGCTGCCCGCCTGGGCATCGTCCATACCGTTCACGGCGACATCACCACCCCCATCTTCATGCCGGTTGCAACCCATGGAGCCATGAAACCGCTCACCCCGGCCCAGATCAAGGAAACGGGCGCCCAGATCATCCTCAGCAACACCTACCATCTCCATCTCCAACCGGGCGAAGGATTGGTAAAAAAGGCCGGCGGCCTGCACAAGTTCATGGCCTGGGACGGCCCTATCCTGACCGATTCCGGAGGCTTCCAGGTCTTT
Organism: uncultured Geobacter sp.; assembly: GCA_964609805.1. Taxonomy (GTDB): domain Bacteria; phylum Desulfobacterota; class Desulfuromonadia; order Geobacterales; family Pseudopelobacteraceae; genus CAIPTY01. Next base: position 8,286 of record CAZSTJ010000027.1, read on the forward strand.
TCACTCCCCAACAAACGCATCACCGAAGATGGCGTTTTCTTCAAGCACGAACTCACCGGGGAAGAGATCTACCTCGATCCGGCATCCGCCACCCGCATCCAGCAGGACCTGGGGGCCGACATCATCATGGCCTTCGACGAGTGCATCCCCTACCCGTGCGACAAAGCCTATGCCGAGCAGTCAACCAGAAAGACCATTCGCTGGCTGAAGCAGTGTCGTGACGCCATGACCGCTAACGACCAGGCACTCTTCGGGATCGTTCAGGGGAGTGTCTATGAAGACCTCCGTGCCATGTGCGCCCGTGAGATGTGCAAGCTGGACCTGCCCGGCTACGCCATCGGCGGAGTCAGCGTCGGCGAGGGGCTGGAGCTGCTGAAAAAGGTGGTCAGCTGGACCGCGCCCCACCTGCCGGAGAACAAACCGCGCTACCTGATGGGGGTCGGCCTGCCGGAGGATATCCTGGAGAGCGTCGAACGGGGCATCGATATGTTCGACTGTGTCATCCCCACCCGCTATGCCCGCAGCGCGACCCTCTTTACCCGGCGCGGCAGGATCCGTCTCACCAACAAGAACTACAAACGGGATTTCTTCCCGGTCGATCCCAGCTGCAGCTGCTATACCTGCCAGAATTTCAGCCGTGCCTACCTGCACCACCTCTTTGCCGCCAACGAGGTCGTCTCTGCCGTACTCTCCGCAATCCACAACGTCCACTTTTATCTGAAGATGATGGAGGAGATACGAGACGCAATTGGCAACGGCTGCTTTGCAGCCTACAAGCAGGTATTCCTGGCCGAATATCTCTCAGGGGGGAAGAAAAAATAGTCGTCATCCAAATGCTGGAAACACAGAGAAGGCGCATCACGGGATGCGCCTTCTCTGCGTCAGCTCTCATATGTTTCCCATGGTCTAGCGTTTGATCTTCTTGTCCAGCTCCAGATCGAGGCTTTTCAAGCGCTCGATACTCTGCCGCAATTCACGATTGTCCCTGCTGAGGGAGAGATTAGTCTCTTTCAGACTCTTGACTTCGCGCTGCCGGTCACGCAGGGTACGCACCCCGTTCAGGAATGACGCAAGCGGGGCCGACTGGTGGGTCCAGATACTGCCCGGATAATCATCGTGCAGCTGACCGATCAGGTCCTGGGAGCGCGACAGCCCCTTTCCCCCCTCCTCCCCCAGATACAGAAGCGCAAGTCGAAAGAGCGCCTCGTCGGTGATGCCGCTGCGGGCAGGCCCTTCCAGGACACGCTCCAGCAGTTCACGCGCCTCCTGTTCCCGACCGGTGCGCAGAAACTCCAAGGCACCGGCGAAACGACGTTCCTGCTCACGGGTAACGGATATATCCACCGGTGCTGCAGCAGAAGCCACCACTGATATGGCCGCGGCCTTTCTGCCCGGCATGCTGCAGCCGGTAAAACAGGTCATGACAATACCTGCGGCAACCACTCCCAGAAGTCTAGCTTTCAATGATTCCAGCCTCCCGTACAATGATATAGTTGCTTCCGGATGACTCCTTCACCAGGTCTTTCACCTCCGCTGCCGCCGTCGCAATCTCTGCAGCGGTCGCATAGGTCCCCGGCTGACAGGTCAATGCTGCAATGGAGATGGAGATCAACGGGAAGACCCGCGGGACACCATAACGATCGATGCCTTCTATTGCTCCGGCCGCCCGGTCTTCATCAGAATAAAACGCCGGGATCATGGCATCAAAGGCGGCGATGATATCCTGACAGGTAGCCTTTGCCAGCCGGGCATCGGTGATGACCACAAAATCGTCCCCTCCGATATGACCGACAAAGGCGTCGGGATCGTTCTGCCGCTTGACCGCCTCGTAGATGACCTCGCCGGTTTTCTTCAGAATTTCGCTGGCCTTGATGTATCCGTAACGGTCATTGTATGATTTGAAGTTATCGAGATCGATGTAGCACATGACAAAGGAAACCCGATCCCGCAGCCGCCTGTTGATGGAACGTTCAATGGCAATATTGCCCGGAAGCCGGGTCAACGGGCTTGCATCCAGGCTCAGCTGTTCCAGTTCCTTGAGGCGGACCGCCATTCTCCTGAAATCCTGGGAGAGCGCACCGATCTCATCACCCGGCGGGATATGGGGGTCATGATCGAACTCCCCGGCGGCAATACGGTGGGTAGCCTTCTGCAGCTTATTGAGAGAGGTGTAAAAAGAATAAATCAGTATGAGAGCGACAGAAAGTGCGAGGGTGGCACCACTCAAAGCCAGGCCGAGCGCCCAGGCAGATGTTCGTTTTTCCCGTTCGCCGGCGGCGGCGAGTTTGTCCTCAAGTATGCGCTTCTGTTCGGCCCTGACCACCTCAATGGATGTTTCAACCCGTTCCGCAGCCTGCTTGAGAGTGGAATCCGGTACCGCACCGCCGCGCATCATCCGCTCCACCAGATTCGAGTACGCGGCAAATGACCGGCCAAGTTCTGTAAGATCGGCCCCCCCCTTCTGCTGCTGCAGGGTTCGTAACGCCTGCTGAAAGGTCTCGGCCTGCCGGTTGTACAACTCTCTGAACTCGGACTGCTTGAATATCTGCACACGGACAACGGCCCGCTGCTGTGCCTGCATGGAATCCTGCAGGGTCATGGCAGCCGTGGCGGCCACCAGATCATTACGGGCAATATCGCCGACCGTGCGGTGCAGTGTGCCCAGCCCCTTGATTGCGTAAACAACCGACGTAATCAGGAAAAGGCCGATGAGCGCATAGCTTGCGATCAGTTTCTGGAGCAGGGTAAACTGCCGATGTGCCGTCTGGGTCATGAGGGTCCCACTGAATCAGGTATCAGCCGAAGTCGGCGGGTATGGTAGTACAGAGAGGTGGCAATTGCAACATATCCAAAGAAGCAATCTGAACAACGTATGAAAATTATTGCATTGCACTGCCTGCAACGTTATACCGGAGAAAGCCTGAAGAGTCACTTTCACCCGTAAGGATCAGCCGAATCATGATCATGAAAACAATACATACCCGAACAGCCCTGACCGTCATAACAGTATTGACCCTCTCTTTTTCCGTCCACGCTGCAGAATTCAGCACCGGCACTCCGCCGACTCCCGCAGAGGAACAGCTCATCAAGCTTCAGCAGGAGCGTGATCTTCTGGCACAGAAGGTCAAACAGATAGAGGAGTTCAAGGGCGTTTCGGTCGACCAGTTGCGACGCAGGAAGGCGCTGCGTCTCAAGGAGATTGCCGCGGATGTGCGCGTTCAGCGTCAGGCGACCAGCGACTTTGAGGCATTCGTCAAATGGATGACCGCCAATCTTGCCGGATACAACCGGTATATCCAGGCCGGTTCCTACGCCGCCATGGCGGCCCGGGTCCTGCCGATCCCCTATGCCGGCCAGGCCTCGGTATTTGCCAAGTTCGTGGCCCAGTTCACGGTAGCACTGAACGAGGCCTCCGTTTCGATCACAAACTACCTCACCTCATCCCAGAAATATCTGGCCATGGCCGATGCCATCGATCCACAGAAACCGCTGGATGACAGGACCGTCGCAGAAACGGCCCAGTTTGCGGACCAGAAGCTGCTCCATGACATGCAGGAGGCTCAACTGAAACTTGCCACCGTTTCCGATCTTTCCTCCGGTGCGCTCTCGTTCCTGGAAACACTCAGTCACTATGTCAGCGGAACCGATGAATACTGGAACAAGGTCAAGGGGGTCTTTAAAAAGGATATTGATCCCAAGGAAAAGAGCTACATCTCGGAGAGCGCCGGCAACCTGAGGAATCAGGCGGCACGTTTTAACGGCAAATTGAAATCGTTCAATGAGCTGGGCAAAAAAGAAACCACCAGCGTTAAGGCATTGGTGGTCTACGATGAACTTGCCGCCGAGGCCAGGTAAACTGAAATGCATACGGGCGCCGAAAGGCGCCCGTATGTTATAACCGATTTATACGTTCCTGTTATTTGAAGAGGGTTACCATACCGTCATCAAGATCGTATTTAGCGGCAACGATCTTGATCTTTTTCTCCTCGACCATATGCTTCAGAATCTTGGATTTCTTGGTCAGATTGGCAGCAACCGTTTTTGCGTTGGCATCGATAACACATTCAACAAACGCACTTTTCTTTGTTTCGGCGCATTTTGCTTCACCCTTGCAGGCATCGCAGTCCTTGGCAGCATTTTTAACGCTCGGGGCAACCGCTTTTACGATGGCATCGATGTTGGTGCTTCCGGTGGACTTGCCCTTGGCATCAACGGTTGCCGTGACGGCACCGCAGCGCTCATGACCGAGCACCATAACCAGGGGGCTTCCCAGATGTTCGGCAGCATACTCGATGCTCCCCAGCACGACCGGATCGGGGATATTGCCGGCCACGCGCACGACAAAAATCTCACCGAGTCCCTTGTCAAATACGATTTCCGGCGGAACGCGGGAATCGGAACAGGTCAGGATGATTGCATAAGGTTTTTGCGACTTGGCAAGACTGGAACGTGTAGTCAGGTCACACAGCTTCGTGCCGGTCATCTGGTTTTCTACGTAGCGTTTGTTCCCTTCCATCAGTTTCTGCAGCGCTTCATCCGGCGACACTGCCGGGGCGGAAGCTGAGGTAGCGCATGCCAAACCAGCGGCAAGAGCCACAAGACCAACGACCGACGCAACCATTTTAGACAAAGTTCTGTTACCCATACGACCTCCTGATAGATTAATTGCTGCTACTGTATGAATTCGTATCGGACTGTCAACCTATTTCTTAAATACACTAAAGATAAATCCCCTCTTCCCGTCACCCGGGAATAACGGCAAGGAGCCTCCATGAACGCACCATCTGCAAACTTTGAAGAACTTGTCGCCATCATGAGGCGGCTGCGCGGCCCGGGCGGCTGCCCGTGGGATGCCGAGCAGACCCATGAAAGCCTCACGCGCTACCTCCTGGAGGAGACTTATGAGGTGATCGAGGCTATCGAAACAGGCTCACCGGAACATCTTAAGGAGGAGTTGGGTGATCTGCTGCTGCAGCCGGTATTTCATGCCGCCATTGCCGAAGAGACCGGAAGTTTCACCATGAGTGATGTCATCGACACGATCTGTGAAAAACTGATCCGGCGGCACCCCCATGTCTTCGGCGATATGAAGATCGCCGACAGCAGCGCCCAGATCGAAAACTGGGAACAGATCAAGAAAAGCGAAAAGGGGGAGAAACGCAGATCGGCCATTGCCGGGGTTCCCCCCCATCTCCCTGCCCTGCTCAAGGCGCAGAAGATAACGGAAAAGGCCGCCAGGGTCGGATTTGACTGGGAACACGTGGATCAGGTCATGGCCAAGGTCATGGAAGAGCTGCACGAATTCGAAGAAGCCATGGGGACCGGAGACAATGACCGCATGGAGGCGGAACTGGGCGACCTGCTCTTCGCCATCGTCAATCTGGGACGATTTCTCTCCATCAATCCTGAAGAGGCTCTGCGCAAAACCATCAGCAGGTTCCAGAAGAGATTCGAATATGTGGAAGACGGTCTGCACGCCCGGGGGAAACAGATGAAATCAACATCACTGGAGGAGATGGACGACCTCTGGGAAGAAGCGAAACAACGGGAGTAAATCGATCTTTAACGCCCTGTAATGCTATTGTCACAGTATTTACGAGCAGTTGAAACATTATCCACAAAAATTGTGGATAACTTGTGGATAAGATTGTTGACGAAATACAAAAGTGATATTTTTACAAGAGATTTTTTCGTTTTGCCTTTTTTTTGCACACCAGCAATTATATGCAATTTCAATATGTTATGCAATTAGCGAGCATTACTGGGGGGTTAGCGTGTCAACCAAAATTCAACGTATTCAAATTTTTTTTCATGCCAATTTTACCTGTTAATAACGGGTGTCGATAATTTGACTTTCTCGTGTGTAAATTCAATACCTTCCAATCTTAATAGGAAGCGCTTCATGGAAATCCCACCGGGTGCGGAGTACCCGGTCATGGCCCCGTTGGCAGCCACAACCCGATGACAGGGGATCACGATCGGCAGTGGATTGGCAGCCATGGCACCGCCGACCGCGCGTGCTGCCCGCGGTGAACCGGCATCGGCTGCAACCCGGGCATAACTGCGCACCTCGCCAAAGGGGATGGAGCGGATAGATTCAAGAATGGCGCGGCGAAACCCACCACCGACCCGATAGTCAAGTTCAAGTGTATTGAATGGTTGTGGCTCCCCCTTAAAGTAACGCATCAACATCTGCGCCGCCCGGTCGCTCAACGGTGACGCAGCTGTTTCACCTGACCGGAACTGCTGAAGCAGTTTAACATCATCCCCGGGAAGGAGAATCCTGCACAAACCTTGGGCAGTCGCCACGACCGCCCCCTCCCCTTGACCGGTTTCAAAAAGAGATACAAACTCCTCCCTCATCACCCTCTCCCCAGTTTCCGCCTGATCAATCTTCCCAGTTCCACCGCCTCATCGGACTTCATATTGCGTGCCACTGCCAGATACAGCACGGTACCCACGGTTATGGCGCCGCCCAGGTTCAGGGTTTTGGACAGCTTGTGCCCCATCAGAGACCAGTCCTGCAACCGACAGAGAAAAAATACCACGAGCCCCATGGGAACAGAGGCGATCAGGGAAGTAGCTCCGGAGCGTACAATACCGGACAGACCGAATGTTCCTATCTTGCGCCGGAGAAAGTACAGCAGCATAAGCATATTCGCCAATGCGGAAAGGGTCGTCGCCAGCGCCAGCCCGCCGTGCAGGAGGGGCTTCATCAGGATCAGGCTCAGCACCACGTTCAACAGGAAGGCAACAAAGGCGGTCCAGACCGGGGTACGGGTATCCTTGAGGGCGTAGAATGCCGGGGCGAGCACCCGAGCCATGGCAACAAATGAAAGACCGAAGGAGTAATAGAACAGAGCCTGGGCGGAATTGACCGCTTTGCCGTAATCGAAGGCCCCGCCCATAAACAGCAGGCTGAATATGGGGGTGGAACAGGCCATCAGCCCCACCATTGCCGGAATCGTTACAAACAGGGTCAGCCGCATCCCAAAGGTCAATGATTCCTTCATGCCGTCCAGATCACCTTCTGCAGCCTGGCGGCTCATGGAGGGAAGCACCGCCTGCGCCACCGACACGGTAAAGATACCCTGGGGAAATTCAAACAGACGCTGGGCGTAATAGAGATAGGACACGCTTCCCTGGGGCAGCAGTGAAGCCAGGATGGCACTGACTGTAATATTGAGATAATAGACACCGACGCCGAAGGTGGCCGGGAGCATCAGCAGCGCGATGCGCCGCAGATCCGGATTGGAGAATGCGAAACTGAAACGGAACGGGAAGTTCATGCGCCAGAGGACCGGAAGCTGCAGAAGCAGCTGGACACAGCCGCCGATGAACACCCCGGCTGCCAGGGCGGTGATCGGTACCTCGAAGAACCCTCGCAGCAGCAGGGCCCCGAAGATCATGGAGAGATTCAGAAAGACCGTCGAGATAGCCGGTGTGAAGAAATGCCGCAGGGTGTTGAGAATTCCCATGCAGAGCGCAACCAGGCTGATGAAGAAGATATAGGGGAACATGATCCGGTTGAGCAGCACCGTCAACTCGAACTTCCCCGGTATCTCCCTGAACCCCGGGAACATGACCCCGACGATCCATGGTGAACAGACGATACCGGTCAGGGTGACGGCGGCCATAACGATCGTCAGCAGGGTAAAGCAGACATTGGCCAGCTCCCGGGCCTCATTCTCCCCCCGCTGGGCGAGAGCGGCAGAGAAGGTCGGCACAAAGGCGGATGTCAACGCCCCTTCGGCAAAAAAGCGCCGCAGCATGTTGGGAATCTGGAACGCGGCAAAGAAGGCGTCGCTTGCCAATCCTGCGCCGAACAGCCTCGACACAACCATGTCACGGACCATCCCCATGATGCGGGAGAGCACCGTGGCCGAGCCGAGGATACCGGCGGCGTGCGCTATGTTGCGTTTTTCGGTCATCAGGTAACCTCGTCGTCGCCAAGCTCAAGCAGTTCCTTCGATTCACCTGAAGGGAGCGCCTGAACCGTTTTCAGTTTTCGCTCCATCTGCCGGGTCCTGGTCACCGCCGATTCTATATGGTTGCCGGCCTCTGCCAGCTTTTTACGGGTCTTGTCGAGCACATCGCCAAACTTGGTAAATTCGGTACGTACGGCACCAAGGAGATTCCAGACTTCGGCTGAGCGCTTTTCTATGGCCAGGGTGCGGAATCCCATCTGCAGGCTGTTCAGCAGGGCCGCGAGCGTCGTCGGTCCCGCCGCGAGCACTTTGTACTCCCGCTGCAGGACATCAAAGAGACCGGGCCGACGTAGCACCTCGGCATACAACCCCTCCGTCGGCAAGAACAACAAACCAAAGTCGGTGGTATGGGGGGGATCGAGGTACTTGTCGCGGATATCCTTGGCCATCAGACGAATGCTGCGTTCCAGCTGTTTGAGCGCTTCGTCGGAACCAGCCAGATCGCCGCGTTCCTGGGCCTCTACCAGCCGCAGGTAATCCTCCTGGGGGAACTTAGCGTCCAGGGGGAGCCAGACGGTGCTTTCATCCGTACCGTCCCGGCCGGGGAGTCTGATGGCATACTCGACCCGCTGACCGCTTCCGGCACGCGTCTCGACATTGGTTGCATACTGCCCCGGTGCCAGGATCTGCTCCAGGAGCAGCCCCAGTTGGACCTCCCCAAAGGTACCGCGGGTCTTGACATTGGTCAGCACCTTTTTCAGATCGCCGACACCGATTGCCAGTGACTGCATCTCGCCAAGGCCCCGCTGCACCTGCTCCAACCGTTCGCTCACCAATTTGAACGATTCACCCAGCCGCTTTTCCAAGGTATCATGCAGTTTTTCATCCACGGTCGCACGCATCAGGTCCAGCTTGCGCGCTGTATCATCCTGAATCAGACGCAGCCTCTCCTCCAGCGTCTCCCGTAGTTTGTCCATGCGCCCTTCATTGCTGGTCGTCAGACTGTTCAGTTGACCGGCGAAGATGTCGAGTTGGTCCTTCTGAAATCCGGCCAGCTCATTCATCCGCTTCAGCAGCGAATCGCCGAAGATCGTCAGGGACCGTGAGGATTCCTCCCGTCCCTGGCGGGCCGACAGCTGGGCCTCTTCCCGGTTACGTGCAAGTTCATCACGCATGAGACGCTCCTGTCGTTCCAGCTGTCGTTCAAGCGAAGCGATCCGTTCATCGCTGTCGCTGGTATCCCCGAGTCGCCCGAGCCGCTGCAGCAGAAGAACAAGCAGTACGAGACCCGCGAGAGAGAGTATCAATAAGAGATACGGCAGGAGTGCATTCATAACTGTTCCGATTTACGAGAGAGAATGGCCCAACTATTGGTACGGTTCCGTTATAGATAGGGTGCCGCGAGCTTTACTAGAAACTAAGTCATAGCCAACAAGTTCAGAAATTAATCATTAGCTAACAGGAAATGACTGTTTTTTATTGATTTATACCCATTCCTCATGGTACATGGCAAAAAACGTTCATACAAAAAGGAAGGGGAACAACCACATGACCGCATCATTGGTGGAACTTACCGCCAGCATCGTATCTTCGCATGCCGTCGGTACCGAAATGTCGAGCGACGAACTGATTCAGGAGATCAACAAGGTCTTCGCCGCACTCAAGAAGCTGGAAGCAGAGGGTGCTGTCGAGGAAGGCGGTGCTCCTGCAGGACCGGCATTGACCATGAAGAAGGCCTTCCAGAATGATCAGGTCGGCTGTCTCATCTGCGGCAAGACCGGTTTCAAGACCCTCACCCGCCATCTGCGTCAGGCACACGACCTCAAACCGGGTCAATACCGCAAGCAGTTCAACATTCCCTCCAGCCAGTCGCTGACCGCCAAGAGTTATTCAGAGGCCCGCCGCAAGTCCGCCAACGAAAACAACCTGGCCGCCAATCTGGAAAAGGCCCGTGCCGTCAGGGCTGCGAAGAACAAAGGTGCCGTGAAGGCAGAAACGGTAAAACCGGTTAAGGCCTCGAAACCGGCCAAAACCGTAAAGCCGGTCAAGGCAGCTAAACCTGCCAAGGCTGCTCCCGTTAAAGCCGCGAAACCGGCAAAGGCTGTCAAACCGGCCAAGGTTGCCAAAGTAGCCAAGGCTGCCAAACCGGCGGTAAAGAAGACCCCCAAGTCCAAGGCCTGATCGAAACCAGATAGAGATTCTCCCTAAGCCGCCCTCCCGGGCGGCTTAGTTATTTCCGCAACGTGAAAAGCGACGTGACAACGCGGCAAACTCTTCCATGGTAAGCGTTTCCCCGCGGCGTTGTCCGTTGATGCCGCACTCTTCCAGGATCCTTCCCACCTCTTCGACCGGCGCAAGCTCGGCCGACTTCAGGCAGTTGGAAAGCGTCTTGCGCCGCATGGCGAACGCCCCCTTCACTACCTTGCGAAATATCGCCTCATCACCGACATCGGCCCGTGGCTCCGCCAGCGGAACGAAACTGAGTACCGCCGAATCGACCTTCGGCCGGGGGTGGAAACAGCCGGGGTGAACGATGAACTCACGCCGGATGTCGAACCAGAGACCGAGCAGGACCGTCGTCACGCCATAATCCGAACAGTCAGGCGCCGCCACCAGGCGGTCACCGACCTCCTTCTGCAGCATCAGCACCATGCGCGACAGATGCTGGCGAACCTCCAACAGGCGGAACAGCACCGCGGTAGAGATGTTATAGGGGAGATTGGCCGCCACGATCCAGCCCCGGCGGCCGCTCCGATTCCCGAGCAGTTCTTCGAGATTGACCGTCAACACATCGGCATCGAGTACCGTAACGTTCGGATTGTCCCGATAGGTCTCTGCATGCTCCGCAGCCAGGGCGTGATCGAACTCGATCAGGGTCAGCCGTTCCGCCGCAGCGGCAAGATGTACCGTCAGCGCTCCTCGGCCCGGGCCGATTTCCAGTACGGCATCACCGGGACCGATACCGGCACTGCGAACGATCTTTGCAATCACATTGCCGTCAACGAGGAAATTCTGCCCCAATGACTTGAGGGGCCTCCGGTTGTTGCTCACAGGTACATCTCCTTAATACGATCCATATCCCAGGTCGCGGTGACATCCAGGGTAGATGCCGATACCAGCCCCTGTTCAAGGTAATAATTGCCCGGCACCGCCAGCATGGCGGCGTTGTCGCCGCAGAGGGCCGGCCGCGGGATATGCAGCTCTATCCCCGCCTGCCCCGCCAGGGTGGCCATGACTCCCCGCAGGCCGCTGTTGCAGGCCACCCCGCCGGCTACGACCAGCCTCCGGACCCCGGTCTGCTCCAGTGCGGCACGGGTCTTTGCCACCAGCACATCGCAGACCGCCTGCTGGAATGAGGCACAGAGGTCATTGGCTTCCCGGCTCGGGATCGCGACCGGTGCCTTGGCCACCTGATGCAGCATGGCGGTCTTGAGGCCGCTGAAACTGAACCGGAGGGTGCCGTCATTAAGCATCGGTCGCGGCAACCGCACCGCAGCAGGATTCCCCTCCCGGGCCATGGCGTCGATCTGCGCCCCGGCGGGATAGTCCAGCCCCATGATCTTCCCCGATTTGTCATAGGCCTCGCCGGCAGCATCGTCGATGGTTCTCCCCAGGGTAGTATAACGGCCGAAACCCTCCACATGGTACAGGTGGGTATGCCCCCCGGAGACCACCAGTGCCAGGAACGGGAACTCCACCGGCTGCTGCAGGAAGGTGGCAAAGATGTGCCCTTCGATGTGGTGCACCCCTACGAAGGGGATACCACGGGCAAAGGCCAGCGCCTTGGCCGCCGAGAACCCCACCAGCAGTGCCCCGGACAGTCCCGGCCCGCGGGTCACGGCCACCCCTTCGATCTCTGCGATCGTCACACCGGCCTCCGCCAGCGCCTGTTCGATGACCGGTGAGATCATCTCCAGATGCTTGCGCGAGGCGATCTCCGGCACGACTCCGCCGTATTCGGCGTGGACCGCGATCTGTGACGACACGACGGACGAGAGGATCTCGCGTCCGTCCCGCACCACGGCGGCGGCGGTCTCATCACAGGATGTCTCAATTGCAAGTACAAGCATGAAGTCACAAACCTTTTGCCACAGAGACACAGAGGCACAGAGGACAATATAAGAGAGAAAAGACAAAACCGGGATCAGGTAGAGCAGGTTTAACCGTTACAGAACTGATACTTGAAACGTAATCTAAAAAGATATCTCTCACTGACCAAAAATGTTTTACCTCTGTATCTCTGTGACTCTGTGGCAGATTATTATAAATTACAGCAGATTCGCCGCCAGTTCCGCCAGCTCCGACCGTTCACCCTTGGTAAGGGTTACGTGGGCGGCGATCCGCTGCCCCTTGAACTTTTCTACCAGGTAGGTCAGACCGTTGCTGGAGGAATCCACGTAGGGGTTATCGATCTGGTACGGGTCGCCGGTCAGGATGATCTTGGTCCCCTCCCCCACTCGGGTGACGATGGTCTTGATCTCGTGCGGCGTCAGGTTCTGGGCCTCGTCCACAATCAGGTACTGGTTGGGGATGGAGCGGCCGCGGATATAGGTAAGCGGTTCGATGTCCAGCAGCCCCATGGCCATCAGCTCCTTGTACCCCTTGTTGCTGTGGCGTTTGTCCGTCTCATGTCCGGAGAGGAGCAGTTCCACGTTATCGAAGATCGGCTGCATCCAGGGGGTCAGTTTTTCCTCCACGTCACCCGGCAGGAAACCCAGGTCCTTGCCCATGGGAAAGACCGGACGGGACACCAGCAGCCGGTTGTAAATATTCTCCTCCGCCGTCTTGTGCAGGCCGGCGGCAATGGCCAGGAGGGTCTTGCCGGTACCGGCCTTCCCCACCAGGGTCACCAGTTTGATCGTATCATCCATCAGCACATCCAGTGCAAAGGACTGCTCCCGGTTACGGGGAAACAGGCTCCAGATCCCTTCACGGGGAATCTTGAGAACCGGGATGATACGACCGGTATCGGAAGAATACTTGCAGATGGCTGAATGGGACGGATTAGTTTCATCGACAATCGTTATGAACTCATTGGAGTGCAGCTCCACCGGGGCGTCAAGCCACCCCTGCCCGTAGAAACGGTCCACCGCGTCTGCCGCCACCTCGATGGTACGGGTACCGGAGTACAGTTCCTGGATATCCACCTTGTCCGACTCGTAATCCTCGGCAACGAGGCCGATGGCATCGGACTTGATGCGCAGGTTGCTGTCCTTGGTAACGAAGATCAGCGGGATATCGGGAAATTGGTCACGGGCATCCATGGCCACAGAGAGGATGCGGTTATCGCCGCTGTCCACCCGCAGGTCCACCGGCAGATGCTTGAGGTATTTCTCGGTAAAGAGGACCACACGCAGGGTACCGCCGCCCGGCATGGCAATACCGGTTGCCAGGGACCCTTTTTCTCGCATGGTGTCCAGGACACGGGAGACCTGGCGGGCGTTGCGCCCCGTCTCATTCATGTCTTTCTTGAATCGATCGATTTCCTCAATGACGGTGATCGGTATTATGATATTGTTTTCCTGGAACTTGAACAGGGCCTGTGGATCATGGAGCAGGACGTTGGTATCGAGGATGAAGTTTTTCATGGGATCCTTTCAGATTGCTGGATTAGCACGTAGTTTAACGGGGTACAAGAATGTAAAGACAATAGAAATATCTCACAAAGCTCACTAAGGCACATAGTGAAAGAATCTAAAACTGAGTCCGACAATCTCTCATTTGTGATCTTTGTGCCTTCGTGCGAGCCGCTTATTCCTTAAAGAATCTGTTCAACTGCCGTGCAAAAGACATCGATCTCCTCCACCGTCGTAAACCACCCGGGGCTCATGCGGACCGTACCGCCCGGGAATGTGCCCAACGTACGATGGGCCCGGGGGGCGCAGTGCAGACCGGAGCGGACGGCGATACCAAAGCGACGGTCAAGCTCGAAGGCGATCTCCGCCGGGTCCCTGCCCGCTACGGTAAATGACAGCACCCCCGTACGCAGGGTTGGGTCGGCGGGACCGTAGAGGGT
>CAZSTJ010000028.1:0-21244 GCA_964609805.1 uncultured Geobacter sp.
GGATGCGGGGGATGAGAGCCGCGGCGGTTCCCCCTCCAGCAGGCGGACGGCAGCGAACGGTATCAACCGTTGCGGGTCATCCCAGGGGCCGTAGGGAGAAAACAAACGGAGCGTCAGGACCGGCAGCCCTTTGGCCGCGGCCTCGGCACGACAGTACAGGGTCGAGGCGACCTTCGACACGCCATAGACACCCAACGGTTCCGGCAGATCCCCCTCGCTCATGGCATGCGGTTTTTCGCCGTACTCCGACGAACTGCCGGTATTGATAAAGAGGCTGAATCCGACCTTTTCACAGGCCGTCAGCAGGTTCATGGTCCCCAGCAGATTGGCCTCGACAATGGCCCGTGCATCCTGCTGAAAGGCAAAGCCGCCGTAGGTCGCCAGATGGCAGATGACATCGGGACGAATCGCCGCGACACAATTCTCCACCGTTGCGGCATCGCTCAGATCGCAGACATGTTCGGTCACTCTGCCGGTCAGATCAGCAATACGCCACCGGTTTGACGTATGACGCCGCAGGATGTGCACCTCGCATCCTTCTGCCGACAGCCGGCGAGTGAGACACGCCCCGACAAAACCGGTTGCGCCGGTGATGAGGATTCTATCGCCCATTTCCGCCCCGCTCCCCTTGATTTCCTGCACATCGGCCGCCCGGCCGTTCGATCGATAAACCGTGCGGTCTCATCATCGCACCCTTGAATACATGATCAGCTTCAGGTCAGGCGTCATCGACACCGGGGCATACCTGCCGCCGAGAAGAGTGCGCAGTTCTTTCACCGGCTCATCCTCCGACAGCAACCAGCCGTCCACAAACAGCTTGCGACAGGAGGCATCCTCCAGGTACTGGAGTATGCGCCGGTAATCTTCCGTCAACACAATCTCCAGGATGCTCGGTATCCTGACCGGGTTTGTCGTCTGAGACTCCAGATGATAAATACCCGAATGGGTGGAGAGGATCAGTACCTCCTCCCCCTTCCCCGTGTTCTTCCTGACAAACTCAACCCGCTTCATCAGCTCCGACGGCTCCGTGCGGCGGTACGTTTCGTAGCGCGTGGCAATACCGAATGGGCCATAGATCAGGGACAGCCCCCCCTTGTAAAGCCCCCCGGCAATAAAGATCAGGAGCACGACACCGCAGAGACCGGTACCGAGTGCGATACGGTTATCTCTGCCCCGCTCCAGCAGCCGGTCAATGAAGATGGCCATAAGCATGAATGCCGGATAAATACAGAGCGGAAACACCTCATTATGGCTTCTTCCCTGATAGTAGGTAAAGAGGCCGATACCCAGCAGGGAGAGAAAGGTCACGACGGTTGCCCGGCGGGTTACCTTGCCGTCCGCCAGCGCAGCGATGCCCCAGGCCAGCCCGGCTATGTAGATGAGGGCAACGAGGTTCCACGGATGGAACACCGGCATGGGCAGCATGAAATATCCGGTTACGTAAAACAGCCTGATGAATCTGATCAGTTCTGCATAATCAGGCAGATAACCGTAACGAAGGAGCATATAGCCGCTGAACAGCGCAATAACCGTCGCCGCGATGCCGGCGCCGGCGCCGGCAGAGATCAGGCTGCCACGCAGCCCCGTTCGTGGGTAGGCATCATAGAGCGTTGTCAGCAGCACCGCCGTCAGGGCCACTATCCCCGATTCCGGATTCCAGAGCACGGCACACCCCGCCACAACATACAGCGCCACAAAGCGCGGCATCGATCGGTTAGTGACATATCCCGTCACTAACCAGGCCGCTAGCGTTGGAAAGAAGGAGCGCAACGGGAAATACTGGAAGTAGGGATCATAGGCAGTCATCGCCTTGAATACGTAACAGAATGAAACTGTTGCAATAAACCCGAGCAGGGCAACCGTGCGGAGTGTGGCCGCCGCAAGCAACGTCCGGAGAAGAAAATAAAAGGAGAGCAGCGTCATGCCCCCCATGACCGTGCTGAAGGTGAAAACACCCAGACCGGTGACCTTCAGCAGCGGTTCGAGGAAGTGCGGATAGAGCCCGTACTGGTGAATAAAATCCGCCAGCAGTTCCTTACCCTGAAACACCTGCACCACGGCATGGAAGATCACGTTGAAATGGTTGGTAAAGACGAATGAATCATCAACGGTTGACAGATCCGACAGGCCGTACAGGAAGATAAGTGTCAGCAGAAATGCGACAGCAGCGTAAAGGGCCGCGTTCACGAAACCAAGGGCACGCCTGTCCCGGCGCACCAACGGGAGGCAGATTCCTCCGGCTGTCAGGCTGACAACCGCAAACCAGACGGCTCCCGCGCTCTTCCCCCTGACAAAATACCCCCATTCATCGCGGGCTCCCCAGAGATGCAAGATGATCGCACAGAACGATCCGACAACGGTCCACACGACAAGCCTGTATACCCTCTCTGACGTCCAGCGCCCCAGGATCATCTTCCAGAGCCGGTCCCAGCAGAAGAGCACACCAGGCAGCATCAGGACCGACAGCAGAAACATGCGGCGTTCCAACGGTTCCGGTTTAACGTCCGCGAGGGGGACATAGACGATCCGGGCCAACTCTCCGGGGGACGGTATCTGGACGGGGAGAAAGCTGACGAGGAAACAGAGCGTTGTCACGGTTGCAGCAGTACAGAGTACCGTCAGCAGAATCCGCTGCAGGAGACGCTCTAAACCGCGTTCGGCGGTGATGCAGTTCAACGGGCAGCACCCCGGCAGCAGTCCGCGATCACGGATGCCATGTGTTCAACCATCTCCCCGGTCATGCCCGGATAGACTCCGACCCAGAAGGTATCCTGCATGATAGTATCCGTAACAGCAAGGTCTCCGGACACCCGGTAGCCGGTCCCCTGGCCCCGCATCTCATCGAAGCAGGGGTGTTTGATCAGGTTGCCGGCGAAGAGCATGCGGGTCTGGATCCCTTGGGACTCAAGCTGCCCCACCAGACGGTCGCGTTTGACTCCACACCCTTTGCGTACCGTCAGCAGGAACCCGAACCACGAAGGGTCGCTGTTTTCTGTCGCTTCCGGCAGGATCAGGAACTCCTCCAGGCCTGCGAGACGATCGCGCAGCTGCCGCCAATTCTTCCTGCGGGCCTCGATAAAACCGGGCAGTTTCTCCAGCTGGGCGCAGCCGATGGCGGCCTGCATATCGGTCACCTTCAAATTATAGCCGAAGTGGGAGTAGACGTACTTGTGATCGTAACCGAATGGTAGCTGGCCGAACTGCTGGCCGAAGCGGTTGTTGCAGGTATTGTCCCGGCCGGAGGGGCACCAGCAGTCGCGCCCCCAATCACGGAACGATTCGATCAGGCGCTTGAGGAGCGGGTCGTCGGTGTAGACCGCCCCTCCTTCCCCCATGGTCATGTGGTGGGGAGGATAGAAACTGGAGGTGCCGATGTGCCCGATCGTGCCGGTGTAACACCAGTTCCCCTTGAAGAGATAACGTGAACCGAGGGCATCGCAGTTGTCCTCGACCAGCCAGAGCTCATGGCGATCACAGAAGGCCTTGACCTCCGCCAGGTCAAACGGGTTGCCCAGGGTGTGGGCCACCATGACCGCCTTGGTCCGTTCGGAACGGGCCTCCTCCAGACGGCTCACATCGATGTTGTAGGTCGGCAGACTGACATCGACAAAGACCGGCACCGCCCCGTACTGGATGATCGGTGCCACCGTGGTGGGAAAGCCGGCCGCCACTGTGATGACCTCGTCTCCACGCCGGATGCGGCGTTCTCCAAGCTTGGACGAAGTCAGAGCCATGAAGGCCAGCAGGTTTGCCGAGGAACCGGAGTTGGTCAGTGAACAGTGTTGGGTTCCCAGAAACGCGGCAAACTCCTGTTCGAAGCGCTCGGCATAACGACCGGTGGTCAGCCAGAAATCCAGTGAAGAGTCAATCAGGTTGCCGATCTCGGCTTCATCAAAGACCCGCCCCGCATAGGGGATGCGATCGCCGGGGGCAAACGGTTTACGGTCGGCATGGGCATGCCGGTAATACGCAATGGCGGCCTCGATGGCCTGCTGTCTCAGTTCCTGTTCCCGTGGATCGTTCATGGTTGCTCTTCCTCGGCTCGTCAGAAATTATTGTTCATAAGCGGCGATCTGTTCCAGGCAGACGCTCCGCAGGTCATCACCCGCCCGGTAGCGCTGTGTCCAGTCGATGATCGAATCCAGCGCCCGCTCCAGGTTCCAGCGCGGCTGCCAGTCAAGCCCCGAGAGGGCCTTGGAGCAGTCCAGCTTGAGATAATGGGCCTCGTGGGGGTGTTCTCCCCGGTCGATCTCGTAGCGGGCATCCCCGCCCCACTGGTTGCACATGCGTTGGACAATCCATTCCACCGGTTTGGCATCTTCATCCCGGGGGCCGAAATTCCACCCCTCGGCATAGCGGGAACCATCTTCGCACAGGCGTTGAGCCAGGGCAAGATAGCCGGATAACGGTTCCAGAACATGCTGCCAGGGACGGATTGCATGGGGGTTGCGAATCCTGACCGCATCTCCGGCAAGCAGGGAACGGATGATGTCCGGCAGCAGACGGTCCGTGGCCCAGTCTCCGCCGCCGATTACATTGCCGGCTCGGGCCGACCCAAGGCCGACCCCATGCTCACCATGGCGGGCAGGATGGAAGAACGAGGAACGATAGGAGGCGGTCACCAGTTCGGAGCATCCCTTGCTGTTGGAATAGGGGTCAAAGCCTCCCATCGGCTCGTTTTCGCGGTATCCCCAGACCCATTCACGGTTCTCGTAGCATTTATCCGTGGTGACATTGACCACCGCGCGTACCGACGGACAATTCCGCACCGCTTCCAGCAGGTGGACGGTGCCCATGACGTTGATGGCGTAGGTTTCCACCGGGATCAGGTATGAGTCCCGCACCAGCGGTTGGGCCGCCATGTGAATAACAATCTCCGGCCTGACCTCAGCCATGATCCGGGACAGTGAGGCCCCGTCACGCACATCGGCGATACGGGAATCCACCAGTTCGCCGACCCGGGCAAGTTCGAACAGGCTCGGATCAGTGGGTGGATCAAGGGCATAACCGAATACCTGCGCACCCATCCGGGTCAGCCAGAGACAGAGCCACGAACCTTTGAAACCGGTGTGACCGGTGACAAAGACTTTTTTTCCGCTCCAGAAGTCCATATCAGTCACCACAGCTTCCAGGGGGCTTTACCGCCACTCCAGAGGTCTTCAAGATAATTCTTGTCCCGCAGGGTGTCCATGGGCTGCCAGAAACCGTCATGTTTATAGGCTACCAGCTGGTTGTCGTGAGCCAAACCCTCCATCGGTTCCTTTTCAAAAACCGTCGGATCTCCGGCGATCCGGTCAATAACCCCCGGTTCGAGAACAAAAAAACCGCCATTAACCCAGGAGCCATCACCCTTCGGTTTCTCCTGGAAACCATGGACCCGGTTGGCATCATCAAGGTCCAGGGCACCGAACCTGCCGGCCGGCTGGATGGAGGTTACGGTAGCCTGCTTGCCATGGGCCTTGTGATAGGCAAGCAGTTCAGCGATATTGACATCGGCGACACCGTCACCGTAGGTCAGCATGAACGGCTGGCCGTCGAGATAGGGGGCAACCCGCTTGACACGGCCGCCGGTCATGGTCTCGGCACCGGTATCAACCAGTGTTACCCGCCACGGCTCGGCGGTGTGGTTATGCACCGTTCGTTGGTTGCCGTCGCTGAAATCGAAGGTAATGTCCGATTCATGGAGGAAATAATGGGCAAAGTACTCCTTGATGCAGTACCCCTTGTATCCCAGACAGACGACGAAATCATTAAAGCCGAAGCTGGAGTAAATCTTCATGATATGCCAGAGGATCGGCCTGCCGCCGATCTCGATCATCGGCTTCGGCTTGAGGTGTGATTCTTCACTGATCCTGGTTCCAAATCCGCCTGCAAGTATGACGACCTTCATACCCCCCCCTGATCCTGAGATGATAGTTTGCGACGTGCTATTGTCCCGCGTGGCCGGGAATATATATTCTTGAGCCGCTGATACCCGCCTCAATCAACCTCATCCTGAGCTGTACCGCCCGTTTCATGGATGTAATCACAATCGGTCGATCACCGGCGAACAGATCAGCCGCAATTGTCCTGACCGGCCGCCCCATGAATTCACTACGGGTACGATCTTCATCCATGACGCCTGCCAGGGAGAGCCCCGCCTCCTGAAGCGACAGCCATGCGATCTCAGCCACTTCGTCAACACCGCAGAACGTAACCATCGTGACGCCGCGGGCCGAGAGAGTGCGAAACAGATCGAGATAATCCTGACGGGTGACGGTATAGAGGCTGGTGAAATAATTGACGTGCTGATAGGCGAGACGGGCCTTCTCTGCCATACCGTTCGGTGTCAGCAGATAGGCGTAGCGGTTCTGGGGATAATTCTTGATCCGGATGTACCCCTTGGCCACGAAGTTTTTCAGGTAGGAATTGACCAGGCCCAAGGCGATGCCGAGACGTTTTGCCAGTTCACGCTGCGAAACCGGCTGTTCATCGGCTACTTCCGACAGCAGCTGAAATGCCTTGAGATCGTCCGGAGTTCCCTGATTCAGCGTGTTCATGTTTTGAACATACCTCAGGCGGACACCCAAATCAAGTCAAAATACAGACTGTGATTTGACATATCTAACAAACTGGGTACTATGTGCTGTATACATTTATACCCCCACATCAAGCTTTCCCTACATACAATTTCACGAAAACTGCCTATTAAACCAGTGCAGATCAGCAACTATCCGATCGCTCGAAATAATTTAACTTTTTTTCCGGCTGGTCGATAAGAAACTATCAGAGCTGGATGCAGCACCGGCTATTAACACATTATGTCCCTATCCGGGTAACAAACTATGCCACCAAAAAAACGTATCGGCGACATTCTGATCGAACAGGGACTCATCACGGATGAGCAGCTCCAGGTTGCCCTGCAGGAGCAGAAAAAGTCCGGCGAGCTCCTCGGTTCCGTTATCTTCAGTCTTGGCTTTATCAGCCAGAAAGACCTCTTCACGGTTCTTTCCCTGTCCGAAACGGTCAACAGCGATGCAAGCCAAGGCCCTACCTCCCACGCCCCAAGCATGTCTCAGGAGATGGAGCATCTGGTAAAGCAGAGCAGTTCCCTCTTCCAACGCGAAGGTACCCTGGGAAAGAAGGAGCTTGATTCCGCCTATTCACCACTTGTCAACCTGGTTGAAAAGATCCTGTCTGAAGGTATCCGGCGGGGCGCCACAGACATCCATATCAACCCCGACATGAAGGGCATCCGGGTACGCTATCGGGTAGACGGAGTCCTCCAGCACAACATGTTCCTCCCCTTTGAGCTGCTCAACCCGATTGTGTCCCGCTTCAAGATCATGGGACAGATGAACATCGCCGAATCCCGTATCCCCCAGGATGGGTCAGCGGAATTCCTCTACAAAAAACGCAAACTGGACCTGAGAATCTCGACCTTTCCTGTTGTCGGGGGGGAAAACGTGGTCGTCCGCGTTCTTGACAAATCACAGATCAAGGTCGGCCTGGAAAACCTCGGGTTTCTGGACCAGGACATCGAGAAGCTTAATGATTCCATCCAGCTCCCCTTCGGTATGATTCTTGTCACCGGCCCCACCGGTTCCGGCAAAACGACGACGCTCTACTCCTGCCTCAGCATGATCAACACGGTAAGCAGGAACATCATCACCCTGGAGGACCCGGTTGAATATCAGCTCCCGCTGGCGCGGCAGTGCCAGATCAACGTCAAGGCGGGTCTGACCTTTGCCAGCGGGTTGCGCTCCGTTCTTCGCCAGGATCCAGATGTCATCCTGGTGGGTGAAATGCGTGACTCGGAAACCGCCGAACTGGCCATCCGCGCCGCACTCACCGGGCATCTGGTCTTCAGTACCATCCATACCAATGATGCCATATCAAGCATCGCCAGACTCATGGATATCGGTATCGACCCGTTCCTGATTTCATCGACCCTTGACTCCATTATCGCCCAGCGGTTGGTCCGCATGCTCTGCACGGAATGCCGGGAAGAGGTGCCGGCGTTCAGCCCCCAGTACAAACGGATGGGAATGTCGCCGGCTGAGCAGAAGCTCTACAAGTCCAGGGGATGCCCGACCTGCGACGACAGCGGCTTCAAGGGGCGTTCCGTTATCTACGAAATACTCAAAATCACACCGACCATCCGTGAAATGATCAATAACAAGGCAAATCTGGAAGACATCCGTCGGCAGGCCAATGAAGAGGGATTCATTCCCATGCGGGAGGTCGCACTCAACAAGATCAGATCCGGCATGACCACTATCGATGAAGTCAGTCATGCAACCCGCCTGGAGATCTGATGAAAACGTTTAGCTACCGTGCCATAGACGAGTTTTCCACCATTCGTCAGGGGAGCATCTCAGCTGAAAGCGTTGGAGAGGTTGAACGGATTCTGTCCGGCCAAGGGATGACGCTGATCGAAGCGGAAAGCAGCGCCATCCTTGATATCGGCAAACTCTTTGCCATGAAATTCAGCCTTAAGGACCTCCTCGAATTCACCTACATGTTCAAACTGGTGGTCAATTCAGGGATACCTATCATGAACGGGATTCAGGACCTCTTGAAAGGGCATTCCAACAAAAAGATCACCTACGCCTCCAGTGCCATCTATCAAGGACTCGACTCAGGGCAGTCACTGTCGGACGTCATGGAGTCACAGCCCCGGATTTTCCCGCCCTATTACGTACATATGATTCGGGCAGGCGAAGCGTCAGGCACCCTGGACAACAGTCTGGATTTCCTTATGACCTACCTGAGCTGGCAGATCGAATTCGGAAAGACCATTCGCGGGGCACTTGCCTATCCGGTTACGATTCTGACCATTATGGGTGGCCTGATGGTGGTGATCTTTACTGTTGTTTTTCCCAAGATGCTCAAGGTATTGACCGGTCTCGGCGGCAAGCTGCCGCTACCTACCAAAATAATGATCGCTGCTTCGGGATTCCTGCAGCATTACTTCTTCCTGATTGCCGCCCTGGTGGTCGTCCTGGTTGTGGCGTACCAGATTTCCAAAAGTTCTCCGCCCTGCGTTGCATTTGTGGACAAGCTGGTCCTGCGAATCCCGGTCCTGGGTACCTTAGTGCAAAAGATCAACCTGTCACGCTATTTCAAGATAGTTGCCACCCTTCATGCCGCAGGCCTGAATGTCGAAAAAACATTCACCATCGGCGCGGACGTTGTCGGCAACTCCGTCATATCCGGGAAACTCCGGGGTATCTCGAAAGATCTGGTAAATGGCGACAGTATTTCCGATTCAATGAGAAGAACCGGTCTTGTGCAGGATCTGGCAATCGACATGATCAGCCTGGCTGAAAAGACCGGCAAGCTGGACGATGCCCTCAACCGTTCCAGCGAAATACTCGACAAGGAAGTCCCCGAATCAATCAAGAGACTCATGGCGTTGATCGAGCCGCTCACCATGGTCCTGCTGGGGGGCTTGGTGCTCTTGCTGCTGCTCTCGGTCTTCCTGCCAATCTATCAGGTATCCGGCTCCCTGAAGGTGCGATGATGAAACGAGGCTTTACTCTCATAGAGGTACTGGTCACCCTGGCGATAATTTCGATTCTGGCCGGCATGATCGTGCCGGCAGCCTGGAAGGTCTGGGAAAACCAGGAAGTACAGGCAACGAAAGATCGGCTGAATGCCCTTAAAACCGCACTTGTTGGCGACAGGAACCTGCAGCAGAACGGGATCAGAACCAGTTACGGTTTTGTGGGAGACGTCGGTGAATTACCGTTCGGGGCAGCAACCTCCCTTGGCGGCCTGAAATACCTGATCTCTAACCCGGCGCCGGCTTACCCGAACTGGAACGGCCCGTATCTGAGCGGATTCGACTCAACCACCTACGCCCAGGATGCGTGGGGAAGACGTGTCTCCTACACTCTGCAGAACTCCCTCGACGGCTTTGCCAACCGCCACCTCTCCGGTGAGATCAGAAGCGCAGGCCCCGACGGCATTATGGGCAATGCGGACGATATCCGGGTTGAAATTTCCGGTAAGGAAACTGCTCCTACGTACCGGATGCAGGGAAATATAATTTATAATGGTACGGGAAACTACTCTGCGAAGATTAAAGTCACCTTTAGGGACCCGCTCAAACCATCGGGAGAAACAACAACCATTTCTGCATGTAAAAACGTATTTCCGAATTTTTCGAGCACCATTCAGGATGGTGGCGTTCCAGTCAGCTTGCCAATTGGAAGAGCCGCCATCTCCACCGAACTTTACACCGGTCCAGATTGCACTTCATCAATTACAGCCTCAGGCTTGATCGATTATTTTGTCTCAGACAACATCAGCAGGTTACTGGTTAACCTTCCCGTAACCACAAAGTAGGGATACTCCATGGCCGAGCTTTTTCTCGACATACACGATACCCGCTGCGTACGGGCACTGATTTCGGATAACGGTGCCGTCGTATTCAAAAACAGCTACCACCTGCGGGGGCATCATTCCCCTGCAGATGCCGACACCCCGGCTCCACCTGTTGAAAGCTGGCTACCGGACATACTCGCCACGATCAAGTCCGAGTGCGGCACCAGGATCGATCAGGTTCATCTTGTGCTCTCGTCTTCGGATGTAGACAGTTCCACCCATAAACTTCCGAATATGCCGGCAGATGATGCACGCAAACTGATCAGCAGGAAGATATTCAACACCTCAGATGACGACGCGCCGAGGCTCCACCTCATCCCAATGTCGGTCGATCAAAGCGGCCAGGAATGGCGGGCTGAATGTATTCAGCCAGAAACGCTCAAATCATATGGAAAAATATTTTCCGCAGCCCGATTGAAGCTTAAATCGGTCTGCACAGCGCTTGATGCAATGCTGCTGGCCGCAACAGACCTCAGAGAATCTATTTTTAATGCGCACGCAATCATCGAAATCAATTCATCTACTGTTGAAATTTTTTACCTGTCAGCCACCAATCTTCTCAGTCATGAATCACTGACTCTTTCAGCTGAAGAGGAACTGCCAGAGGAGAACGGAGGCGAACAGTCCAGCAAGAAGCGGACGTTTGCTCTGCTTGACCTGCTGTACCACGCCAATTCCCGTTATACGACGGAATTCCCGATGATACCGGTGCAGAAAGTATGGCTCTGCGGTACCGACAGCACCATCACCGACCTTTCAGCAGTCTTGCTTGACGCCATGGATGTAGAAACCCAGCTGCTGGCCGACATAGAGGAAAGCGTCTATGTACCCCTCACCGGGTTGTTGAAGGGGCATCTGGCCGGCCGTAGTGTTAATCTCATAAGCCCGGATATGCTCAGACGTTTTCCCCTGCGGAAACAATCAGGCATGCTGGTGTATGTCGTTACCGCACTTCTTTCCCTGCTGTTTGTCGTCAATACGGAGCAACGTCATCGTCGTCAGGAAAAGCGGGCACTCGCTAATAAAAACGCCCTGGCAGCACAAAAAAATAATCAGGCTGCAATGACGGCAATAACAAAGAACCTGGAACAACTCAGGAGGCTTACTGGCGGTCAGATCACGTTTTATCCGATTTTCAAGGAACTTGCGATGAACCTGCCTGATGGGACCTATCTCGACTCCTTTAATTTCTCAGGCAAGGAGAACCAGGACAGCATAGAACTGACGGTGGTTTTTCCCCACACAAACGATCTGGGCACCCGGAAAACCCTGTCTCGCCTGACAGATGTCATGAAACAGTCGCCATACCTGAGTCGCTATCGTGATCCCTCAATCGTGTCAACTGCAACGGGGCAGAAGAAAATAATGACCGTGAAATTCACCAGTGAGGTTAAACCGCATGACACGGAAAAATAAGCTGGCGATACTTGCAGCCTATCTCTTGATTCTTGCCGTTGCACTACCGCTCTATCGAATGAAACGACACTTCACCGACAAGCGTCTGCAGGCCGAAATCAATGCTACCTCGACAGAGCTCAACAAGGCCAGCACGGTAGCGGCAGAAGCAGAAAAACTTCGGCGTCTGTTTCCGGCCGAAATCGGGACAGCGTCCTTTGTTGAAGATTTATACTCTGCGGCCCAGCAGTCAAAGCTGACACAGCACGAAGCAAGCACGGAAAACACCGCGGCACGGCCGACAGCACGGCCGGGTCAACAGGCTGAGGATTTAAGCAGCGCACGGCTGAAGATACGGATCGAAGGAAACTATCGCTCGATTGCCGAGTACGTCAGAAGAGTCCAGAACATCGAACGGTTCAAGAAAATTACTGAAATGCGGCTGACCTCCGGCAAGGAAGGCGTTACCGGGTATCTGATTATGGATCTGTTTGCATTGAAAGGTAACCATGCGCCCTAATGTTCTCATAGCGTTAAGCCTGGCAGCCCTTGCCGTTGCATCTCCGGCAAAAAGCGATGTCAGGGCTGCCACTTCAGCGACGCCTGTCCCGACCGCCACGGAGAGTGGAGCCCATTGGAAGTCCACACCGGAAGACCCGTCTCCTTGGCGGCGAGAACCGTTCAAAAAGCCGGAACTTGAGTCCAAAGGGAGTACCGTTACTCGCCAGGGTATTCAGGAGACTGCCGGTGAACTCAGTTTGCAGGGCATTTTGAAAAGCAGCCGGAATTATTACGCCATCATCAACGGCAGGACGGTGAAGACGGGAGAACGTATTGATGGTTGGACCATCAGCGGAATAACTCGACACAATGTAACCGTCAGTCGCAATAACGAAAAACAGGTTTACGATATCTTTCAAGGCAGAATAGATCGAGGTAGCCGATGAACAAACAACCATGGCCATTCTTAGTGGCAGCACTTTTCCTGGCAGGATGTGTCAATCCGAGCATCTCGACTATTCGTGACACGACCGTAGCCCCCACACTAACGGTCACCCCGCCGCCGGTGAAGGTCGAGCCAAAGAAAGCGGAACCTGACAGTTACCGGCGTGTTGACCCAGGCCGCACCTATTCGCTCACCCTGAAGAATGCCGACATCAAGGATGTACTGATGCTGCTTTCCAAGGAAAGTGGCGCTCCGATCGTTGCAGAGCGCGGGATTACCGGACTGGTAAAAATAGAAGCCCAGAACAGAAAGCTGGGAGAGTTGCTGTACGCAATTCTCAAGCCGCTCGGTTACACCGCAACGGTGGAAAACGGCGTCATATTCGTCGGCAGGCCGCAACTTACTACCCGCACCTTTCGTGTAAATTATATAAAAGACAAACGCAATTCATCCAGCAACACCAATGTATCAGGCTTTTCGGCCTCAAGCGGTTCCGGAAGTGTTTCGGTATCCACCGAAGGCAAGTCCGACTTCTGGGGAGCTTTGGAGAGCTCCCTTGAAATGCTGGTTTTCGGCACCAGCGGCATGGGCAAACGTGAGGGAGGCAGTTTCATTCGCGGTGAGGCCGAGAAGAAGATCGTCGGGGAGCGGACATCAAGTGCCTCCTCACAAGTCTCTGGAGGTTCAACCACCCAGGGTTCTGCAGAACGTCAGGCATCATCCAGCCAGAACTCCCGAATTATACTGCAGAGCAGCGAAGTTGAGGATCCCCTGCTGCAGAATGCCCAGATAAGTCAGAATCAGCTCAAACAGTTGGTTGTCAATGAGACGGCAGGTATTATTCAGGTAACAGACTTTACTGACAATCTGGACAAGATTGCGTCATTCATTTCTGATGTGGAAGAAGGAAGCAAGCGGCAGGTGCTTATCCAGGCACATATTATGGAAATCGGCCTGAAAGATCTCTTTACACTCGGCGTCGATTGGAAGGCCGTTCTGGATAAGGCGACCAATACTACTTTGGCGCAGGCGCTGGTACCGGTAACCCTGGGAACATCGGCAGCCACCAGCAGTATTTTCAAGTTCTCGAACTCCGGGAGTGACTTTAATGCCGTTGTCGATGCCATGAAGGAGCAGGGAAATGTCAATATGCTCTCAAGTCCTAAAATCAGTGCCCTCAACAATCAAAAGGCGGTCATCAAGCTCACTACCAAGGAAGTGTCATGGGTACAGAGCAAAACGACCAATTATGTGGGTAGCGGTTCAAACGACACCTTCACCACAACCCCCCAGATCGACGAGGTTGGCATCTTCCTGGACGTAACGCCCCAGATCGGCCAGGACGGCTCAATTATTATGCAGATACACCCCAGTGTCTCCGAAATCAGAGAGGTCTCAACATCACCGGACAAGACAAGCACAAAGCCGGTCATCAACATACGGGAAATCGATACGATGGTCGATGCAAAGGCAGGAGAAACCATTGTTATTGCAGGGCTCATATCCGACAGATTATCAGAAACCAAGCGGAGTGTTCCCCTGCTTGGAGACATACCGTACCTTGGCATGCTCTTCTCCTACAACAAGCAGGAGCGGACCAAAAGCGAGCTGGTCATAATGATGACCCCGTATGTGCTGAATACGAAAAATGTTGAAGAAATCAGAATCGAGCATGAGAAAAGAATCCACAACATGGGCGGCTCATTTCACCTTATCAACAATCTCGGCAGTCTTGTTACGGAGCAGAAATCGCGAGACCGGATGATGAGATGGAGTGATATTGATTTCCCCCCTGCACCGGAATCAAAAAACGGACTCAGCAACTAATGTCTCAAGTTTGAGCCGGGGCTGCCGAAAAGAATACATAACCTGGTCCATTCGAGGGATTCAAACGATTTAAGGATGTCAGCCAAGCACCGCGTTTAATTATCAAACACCAATTGTGTTACCAACTAAATTATACTGGAGGGACCATGCGCGAAATCAAAAATCGTGGCAGTACGTACTGATACTGAATTGACATTCATAAAAACCAGACTATTATGTTTACATCATTAAATAGCCAATGAAGTAACATAAAACTCAAGGAGGATTACCATGGTACGGAAAGGCAATCAAAAAGGATTCACACTGATCGAAGTAATCGTTGTGGCAGGCATCATCGCCATCTTGGCCGGAATTCTGGTACCGATGATCATGAACCAGGTGGACGACGCAAAAGTGTCCAAGGCACAGGGTGACATGAAATCAATCCAAAGCAGTATCATGAATTTCAAAAAGGATACGAGCAGCTGGCCGAACAAAAACACCGCAGATCCTGCATCTCCGGCAACTTTATTAATTACTGATCAAGCGGTAGTCGGTGAACGCCCCACAATCCCCGGTGGTACAGCGGGATGGAATACTGGCGTAACGGATAGACTGATCAATCATCTGGGTGCCACTGGCGCAACTACGTACGGCACTTCGTGGAAAGGTCCATACATGGGCTCCGCCGGGGCCGACCCATGGGGACATGCGTACATTATCAATGCAGACCAGTTTGCCACAAACAACCCCGTATGGATTGTCTCTGCTGGACCGGACGGGAGAATTCAAACGAGCGCTTCCGGTGAAACATGTGCCGACGCAAATGCCACTCCTGCTGCTGACGATATCTGCCTGAGACTAAAATAGCTTAAAAGCCGGAGAGGCCCTGGAACATCCGGGGCCTCTCCTCAATACGTATCAGATAATTTTATCCCCCCTCATCTCTCACCCAAACGTCAAGCTCCATCTATAAGTCATCACCGATCATGGTCATAACAAGTTTGCCATGCTTGACCCCTTTAACTCCAATCAGTTCATGGGCAATTCGTTTGATTTCGATAACTTGGCCTCGAATAATCAGAACCTCCAGACAGTTATGGGCATCCAGATGGATATGCAGGGCGGAGATGATCTGCTCATGATGGGCGTGTTGATGTTCCGTTAGTTTGTCAGATAGATCCCGCACATGATGATTGTAGACCAAGGTGACCGTGCCGACGGCCGTCTGTTCTTCCGAACCGAGCCTTTCCTCTACCAGTGATGCACGGATCAGATCTCGAATCGCCTCGGATCGACTCGTATAACCTTTCTGCTTAATCAGTTGGTCAAAACTGACCAGCAGGGTATCATCAAGCGAAATACCAAACCGCACCGTACTCCCCATGACCCTCACCTCACATATCCGTATTTTGGCATTACGTTACCTTACTATACTTTTCAATTAAAGAATTACATTCTGCACATCTCATGTTTGCTGCAGCCCGGTGCAACCAGTGGTACCTTTGCATTCTCGGAGTATTGTTTTGCATTGGATTGTGTATTTTGCACGTATGAGCATATTAAGCTGCTATTTGAGCACCTCGTTTAGTGTACCGTAAGCCAACGTACAATCATCACTTGACATGGGGAAACAATACTGTATTATTGATTTCAATTTTCAGTATCACACAAGGCGCCTTACATACATGTCATCTACAAAATCTGCCACAGCCTGTTTGGTTTTCCTAGTAGCGCTGTTCTATATCCCTGTCCAAGCGACCGCAGCTCAACCACTTGCCACAGACGATGCCGGGACGATTGGGATGTCACGATTCCAGGCGGAATCGAGCCTGGAGCTCGCATGGGACAAACAAGGGGAAACAAGATCTGCCAACCAGACGCTCGGTCTGGCTTTTACCGGAGGGATAGCGGAACCTCTCGACCTTGTGTTGTCAATCCCCTATTCCTGGCAGTTGGTAACGGCAAACGGCTCTACTGTCCTTGATAATAATGGGTTCAACGATGTAATGCTGGCACTCAAATGGCGGTTTCTGGAAGCAGGTACCATCAGCATGGCACTCAAGCCTTCCGTATCGTTCCCTACGGGCAATTATGACCGCGGTTTGGGAAATGGTCGCTCTTCTTTCGGGGTAACTCTTATCTCCTCCCTTGAATTGAAACCGGTCACGCTCCACGCCAACCTTGGTTACACTCACCAGAAGTTCACCGACGCAGCCAGGGAGGTTAATCGTGAGGATTTGCTCAATCTCTCCCTGGCGGCGGTTCTTGGCTTGACGCCTTCCCTGCAAATAGCGGCCGAGGTAGGGACCGCCACAAATCCTGACAGGGCAAGTACGGTTTGGCCGTTCTTCATGACCGGCGGGTTAATCTATACGGTTTATGATGGCCTGGATCTCGACATGGGGATAAAAGGGGGGCTCAACGGTCCAGAGATCGACATTGCCTTACTGGCAGGGGTAACCGCCAAATTCTGATCCCGACACGCATAAGTCCCAACCTCGATCACATTGGCAAACTGCTCGCAAGAAAGATAAGTTCAAGATAACCGGTTCAGGATGAAGCCTTCGTGCAGCGTCCCGATAACGGCAGATCGTGTACGACACAAATCTCATCCCCTACCTCATCCGCAACATTCCCGAAACCGCCCCGCTAAGAAAGGCCGCGAGCCAACAGCTATAGATGGTCAGGCTGACACGATGGAAGACCCTGTTGATGGCTTCGGCGCGCTTCATCAGTGAAGCTGCCAATGCCAGGAGAAAGTGAAAGGCCATACCGCCCAATGAGGCAATGCCGGTTATATTGTGCCACTCGGGAGCTTTTCCGAAGGTTCTCGCAATGAAATTCATCTCGTTCGTACCAAGAAAATCGCACAGCAGTCCTACTCCGAAAATCAGCAAATGACGGGTATGTAATCCTTGTTTCCGTCCGCTGAACACGGCCCAGGTGTAAAAAATCAGTGCCAGGTTCATCAGAATGACGGCACGCAACAGCATTCAATCCCCCTTGGAACAACTCTTAATATGCTATCGGTCAGTACGGCGCATCTATCAATGAAAAAAAACTCCAACCGGAATAATTCCGGTTGGAGTCGCACTACAGATTATAGTAACCAATCAGGGGATCGGAGCAACAGCGGGATGATTGTCCATCTGCGTGCTCTTGACATGCCCTTTCACCCTTCTCATCAGAGCCTTGACCTCTTCCGGCATCTCTTTGCCATCCTTCATGGCCGCTTTCATCTGGCCGGCAAGATAAGAATGGTTAATGAATATATCAAGAACCGACAGCATAAATTCCTGTTTCCAGGGAGTAAGCTCGTGAAGGTGCTGAAATTTATGCATGTAAAATTTCTGAGCCGCCTTACCCAATTCCTGGGATAACTCCTCGACGGTCATATTCTTTGGTTTGATGACCGGTTCGACCAAGTTGTATTTACTGTAATCCTTGGTAAAAACAAACTCTTCAAGCTGGGGATACAATTCTGCATAGGGCCAGGGGGCAATTGCCAGGAAAAATGCCATATCAGGATTATAATGCTTTGCCAGTTCGACCGTCTGGGCAATGGATTCAGAGGTATCATCGGGTAAGCCGAGAACAAGTGAGGTCTCGGAGACGATGTCGGCATTATTGATGATATCGATGGCACGCTTGGATTGGGCTACTTCCGTATCCTTGTTAAACAAGTCAAGGGTTTCCTGGGAACCGGCCTCAACACCGACATAAATATGTTCTACTCCAGCTTTTTTGTACTTCCACATTATATCTTCATCACGAATGATGTCATCAACCCTTGTTTCCATAAGCAGTTTGACCGGCACCTGGCGCTCGATCATCAAGTCGAGGATTTTCACCCAGCGCTCCCGGTCATAGGTCGGCAACTCATCGGAGAGCATGGCAACTTCCACACCGTATTTACTGCTGAGCATTTCCAACTCGTCCACAACATTCTCGGCCGATCGTGCCCGCCATGACTGGGCCCAGAACAACTGCTGCGAACAGAACGAGCACTGCGACTTGCATCCACGAGCCGTTGAAATGATCGCGAGACGGGCATTTTTCTTGGCGCGATAGGTATAAATCGGCCACTCCACCAGATCCCACGCGGTCGGCAGACTGTCGAGATCATGGATATAGGGGGCTTTCGGCGTAACTTTCACCTCACCATCCCGCCAAAAGGCGAGACCGAGGACATCTGCAGGGTCACCACCGGCGTTGAGACAATCCAGAAGTTCAACGAGCGTGACCTCTCCTTCACCGCGCACGATGTAATCAAGCACACCATGCTCATCCTTCAGAATTTCATCGTAGCAGAATGCGGCATGGACATTACCAAGGACGGTGACGACCTCAGGATTGATCTGTTTTGCCAGATCACAGAGCTTGAGCGCTTCGATGATTGAGGCGGTAAATGATGTCGTGGCAACCACATCGGGCTTAAAGGCCTCAATCCTTTTCTTGATATCCGGCCATTTATGCCACAATGACATGGCGTCGTAGTAATCGACTTCATATCCGGCCGCACGAAGTGATCCGGCAATATACACGAAACCGACATTAAGCCATGTACCAGCTGATTCGACGACACCTGAATGATAGGGGGGGGTGATCAGGGCAACACGTTTGATAGTCATTGATTTCCTCAAGTAGGTTTTATAGCAATCTTTTTCTAATAGGATTGATTCTATCCTATATTTACAGAATTGTCTGCAAAATTCTTACCCAATTAGTGGAACACCTTGTTCCACACCCAGAGGTATCCAAGAGCATAGGCGGAGAAAAGGACAACGTGTTTGACAATCAAGGCCTTGCGACGAGAACGTTCAGCATCTTCCCCATACCAGTTATCAACATAGGTAAAGGTCCGACCGGCACCAGTAACCATTATTATGACCGCTGCAGTGACACTTCCCCAGAAGAAATAATGTTCCAATCGGTTCAGTACTGAAACAACGTCCGGTGCGTGCATATGGGCATCATGGAGTACCGCAATGGTTACAATGGTTGCCAGCCAGATTCCTGCTGCAAAATCATGAACAAAGCCGTTTACAACTATCAGGGTTTTTTTTAGCATGGGATCTCCGGCAGCGGCTTACAGCCACGTATCATCACGTCACATACGGCCAGCGACGTAACAGAGTTTCCTTCAAAAAGAGTTTCGTCAATGTTGAATCCGGAAGCCGGAATGAAACGTGGATGAAACAAATGGGATTCCCCAGTAGCTCACAATCATGATCGCAACTGCCGCGAGCGAATAGAGAGCAAGACGCCGGTTTCTCCATCCCATCGTGATCCTTAAGTGCAGATAAATACCATACACCAGCCAGGAGATCATCGACCAGACCTCTACCGGGTCCCAGTTCCAGTAGCTCCCCTTGACCTGATTCGACCACAGGGAACCGGTGACCATCATGAGGCCGAGAAAGATGAAACCGCCGCTAATAAAGCGATAACTGAGCTCATCCAACTGCTGTGTAGGAGGCACCCGCTCATACCCGGCACCTGACGGTCCTTCTTTCAGGAGGAAGAGGGCCCCAAGGGCGGCAGCAAACAACACACAACTAAAGCCTGCCGTGGCGGCAAAAATATGCGTCCAGAGCCAGGTACTCTGCAGAGCTGGCGGCAACGTACTACCGATATCCTTCATCAGAGTCCCGGCCCAGCCAAGCAACACAAAACAGACCGGCATGACAAACACGCCTGCTGCTTCCAGTTTGCGGGCAGCAAACTGGGATATCAGGAAAACAAGTGTAGCAATCATCACTCCGGAGGAAAGGGATTCGGAAACCGCAATAAACGGCGGCACCCCTCCTGCAACCCAACGCAGTATTACCGCGCCGGTATTTCCGCAAAAGCCGACAACAACAAATGAAAGCGCGCAATTGAACAGGGCTTCTTTGCGAGCAAGCAGCCCGAACAGGTAGCAGAATGCGGCGACGCCATAACAGATAACCGCTGTCCAGAACAGTGTGATTTCATACTGCGCCATGATACACCCCTTCCCGGACGCTCGAATCTACAGTAACGGCCTTCAACAGAACAAAACTGAACAGACGGCCGGGGCAACATCTCTGTTCAGCCATAAGCATGGTACTATAAACAAAAAAACTGGATTTGTCTATTAACAGAGAGCTACAATGTCTCCCTGTATTAAACTCACTGAAATGACAATCAAGAACGGCTGCCTCGACCGGGAGACAAGTTCGCCATCCCGAAACGACGCGAGCAACACTGCCCACTTATTGGGCGATGCGCATAAAACTTGTGCACACTAAATACATC
Source organism: uncultured Geobacter sp. (assembly GCA_964609805.1). Classification (GTDB taxonomy): domain Bacteria; phylum Desulfobacterota; class Desulfuromonadia; order Geobacterales; family Pseudopelobacteraceae; genus CAIPTY01. Next base: position 20,801 of record CAZSTJ010000028.1, read on the forward strand.
TCCAGAGACATCAACCAGTGCAACATGTGTAACAAATCAATTTTATTATGCAATCCAGCAATGTGTTTTATAGCATGAAAATTGCATCAAAGCCCGCAACGTTGTAGCGAATTTACCTGAAAGACACACAGGAGCAAACCTATGACCAGCAGCACAGAAACCAGCCATCGCCTCACAGAAGAGATTCTCTCAATCATAGAAGCCGGCGTCGATGCCGAATTGAGCGATGCAGTCTTTAACGACTACAGTATGAGGCTTTTTGCCTTTCAGTATGAAACGAACAAGATATTCCGTGAGTTCTGTGATATCAAAAAGGTGAAACCGGGCGACATAACCCGCTGGCAGGACGTCCCCATGGTATACAACGACGTCTTCAAGACCCACCTTGTGGCATCCTTCCCCCTGGAGCAGTCGGTCATGGGCTGCCTGACCGGTGGTACCACC
>CAZSTJ010000029.1:0-21062 GCA_964609805.1 uncultured Geobacter sp.
CGCGAAGGTGGCCGTACCGTTGGCGCCGGCGTCGTCAGCTCGATTATTGAATAATTCGACACGAGGATATCAATGCAGAACCAGAAGATAAGAATTCGCCTTAAGGCATATGACCATAAGCTCCTGGACGTCTCCGTCGGTGAGATCGTTGATACGGCAAAAAGAACCGGTGCACGCGTTGCCGGCCCGATTCCCCTGCCGACCGTCATCAACAAGTACTGCGTTCTGCGTGGACCGCATGTAGACAAGAAGTCCAGGGATCAGTTCGAAATCCGGACCCACAAACGGCTTATCGATATTCTTGATCCCACCCAGCAGACGGTGGACGCCCTGATGAAGCTGGACCTTTCAGCCGGCGTAGATGTCGAGATCAAACTGTAGTCAGTTATTTCATCTGGATGGGAAGAGACATGAAGAAAGGTATCATCGGAAAAAAACTGGGCATGACCCAGATATTCACTGAAGACGGCACCCGCGTACCGGTTACGGTTGTTCAGGCCGGTCCCTGCGTCGTTCTGCAGAAGAAACTTCAGAACGTAGATGGATACTCTGCCGTTCAGGTTGGCTTTGAGTCCATGGATGCTGCAACCGCAACCAAGCCGCGCCTCGGTCACTGCACCAAGTCCGGTCAGGGTGTATTCCGCCACCTGAGGGAACTGAAGCTGGAGAATGCTGAGGATCTCAATCTCGGCGATGCTCTCACCGTTGAACAGTTCACCCCCGGCGACTTCGTCGACGTAACTGGTACCAGCATCGGTAAAGGTTTCCAGGGTGTTATCAAGCGTTGGAACTTCAAGGGTGGTCGTTCTTCCCACGGTTCCCGCTTCCATCGCGCACCGGGTTCCATCGGAGCATCGGCAACACCGTCTCATGTCTTCAAAAACAAGAAGATGCCGGGGCAGATGGGCAATGAGAGGGTTACCGTTCAGCGCCTTCAGGTTGTGCGCGTTGAGGCTGCTGATAACCTCCTGCTGATCAAGGGGGCTATTCCGGGCCACAAGAACAATATTGTTATTATCAAACAGAGTATAAAGTAAGAGTCGGGAGTTACAGGTATGCCTTCGATAGCATTGTATAATATGACGAGACAGCAGGTCGGCGAAGTTCAGCTGTCCGACGAAGTATTCGGAGCTGAAGTCAAGGAACACTTGATTCATCAGGCGCTCAGGATTCAGCTTGCGAACCGTCGTGCCGGTACTGTCGCTGTTAAGAACCGCGCTGCTGTTTCAGGTGGCGGCAAGAAACCCTTCAAGCAGAAGGGTACCGGTAATGCCCGTCAGGGCTGCAGCCGTGCACCGCAGTATCCGGGCGGCGGTGTTGCCTTCGGCCCCCAGCCGAAAGAGTACAACCTGAGCATGAACAAGAAGGCTCGTAATGCCGCTCTTCGTTCCGTTCTGTCCATGCAGTTGAAAAATGATCGCGTCACCGTTGTTGACAAGCTGGCCTTTGACTCCATCTCCACCAAGGAGTTCGTCAACTTCATGAAGCGCTTTGAGCTTGAGCGTTCACTTATCGTGACGGATGAATTGAATCATAACCTCATGCTGTCCGCCAGAAACGTACCGCATGTAAAACTTCTGAAACATGATGCCCTGAATATCCATGACATGCTGAAATATAAGCATATCATTTTCACTCAGGGATCTGTTCAGACTGTTGAAGGAGTGTTGCAGAAATGAACATTTATTCCGTCATTAAGAAGCCGCACGTAACGGAAAAATCCTCGCTCGGCAGTGATACCACCAATACGGTTGCAATCGTAGTTGACAGAGATGCCAACAAGATTGAGATCAAACAGGCGGTAGAGACCTTGTTCAAGGTTAAGGTTGCTGATATCAGGACCGTTAATGTAGCAGGCAAGGTGAAGCGCTTCGGCAAAACGACAGCAAAACGCTCAAATTGGAAAAAGGCGTACGTGACCCTCCAAGAGGGGCAGACCATAGATTTCTTTGAAGTCTAATTAACACGTTCGGGGTTCACAATGGCAATCAAAAGTTACAAACCTACATCAGCAGGACGCAGACATCAGACCTGCTCGACGTTTGAAGAAATTACGACAAACAAGCCGGAAAAATCCCTGCTTGTTTCACAGAACAAGACCGGTGGCAGAAACTCCTTCGGTCGTCTGACAGCCCGCCATATCGGTGGCGGCCACAAGCAGAAGTATCGTATCATTGACTTCCGCCGTGAGAAAACCAGCATTCCCGCCAAGGTTGCGAGCATCGAGTATGACCCGAACCGCAGCGCACGTATTGCTCTTCTGCACTATGTTGACGGTGAGAAACGCTATATTCTCGCACCTCTCGACCTGAAGGTCGGCGATACGGTCATCAGTGGACCTGAAGCGGATATCAAACCGGGAAATGCACTGCCGTTGCGTGCCATTCCTCTTGGTACCATTATCCACAATATCGAGCTGAAGATCGGCAAGGGTGCTCAGTTGGCCCGCAGCGCCGGTACCTTTGCCCAGCTGATGTCCAAGGAAGGGAAATATTCCCAGGTGAAACTTCCTTCCGGCGAAGTGCGCCTGGTTCTCCAGGACTGCTATGCTACTATCGGCCAGGTCGGCAATATAGATCACGAAAACGTCAACATCGGCAAGGCCGGTCGCTCTCGCTGGCTGGGCAAGCGTCCCAAGGTTCGCGGTGTAGCCATGAACCCGGTCGACCATCCGCATGGCGGTGGTGAAGGTCGTACATCCGGTGGTCGTCACCCGGTAACCCCGTGGGGCATCCCGACTAAGGGATACAAGACGAGAACCAACAAGACTTCCGATCGTTTCATCGTCAAGAAACGCAGTAAATAACTTTGAGAGGCTGATATTTTATGGCACGTTCAATAAAAAAAGGTCCCTTCGTTGATGACCATTTGATCAAGAAAGTTCAGGCCGAAGGCCCCGGCTCAAAGAAGATCATCAAGACATGGTCGCGCCGTTCCACCATCACTCCGGACTTTATCGGACTGAGCTTGGCTGTTCATAACGGCCGTAAGTTCATCCCGGTATTTGTCACCGAGAACATGGTTGGCCACAAGCTGGGCGAATTTGCGCCGACCAGGACCTTTCACGGACACGCAGCAGACAAGAAGAGCAAAGTTAAGAAGTAGTAAGGGGAATATTTATGGAATCCAGCGCTAAACTTACATTTGCACGTCTCTCCCCGCGCAAGACCCGTCTTGTGGTTGACCTGGTCAGGGGGAAAGGTATTCAGGATGCACTCAATACCTTGAGATTCATGCCGAATCCGTCGGCCAAGATCCTTACGACTCTGTTGCGTTCGGCTGTTGCCAATGCAGAGCAGAAGGGTGTTTCCGATATCGATCGCCTGTACGTCAAGACAATTTACGTAGATGGCGGTGCCGTTCTGAAGCGTTTTGTGCCGCGTGCAATGGGTCGTGCCAGCAAGATCAGGAAGCCGACCAGCCATATCGCAGTCACTCTTTCCGATACGAAGTAGTTTTATACAACCGGAGGTGTAGTTTGGGACAGAAAGTTCATCCGATAGGTTTCAGGCTTGGTGTTATCAAGACATGGGACTCCAAGTGGTATGCAGAAGCCGATTATGCGAAATATTTGCATGAAGACATCGCAATCAGGAAATATCTGAAAAAACGTCTCTATAACTCGGGCGTTTCCAAGATTGAGATTGAGCGTGCTGCAAATAAGACGAAGATCAACATTCATACCGCTCGACCGGGGCTTATCATCGGTAAGAAGGGGTCTGAGGTTGAAACCATTAAGAAGGAGCTTTCTTCGCTCACTTCCAAAGAGATCTTTATCAATATTCATGAGGTTCGCAAGCCCGAGCTTGATGCTCAGCTTGTAGCCGAGAATGTTGCCCTTCAGCTTGAGCGCCGCATTGCCTTCCGCCGCGCCATGAAAAAGAGCGTGACCTCTGCACTCAAGTTTGGTGCAAAAGGGATCAGGATTACCTGTTCGGGCCGTCTGGGTGGTGCTGAAATGTCACGTACGGAATGGTACCGTGAAGGTCGGGTTCCTCTGCATACACTCCGTGCCGATATCGATTACGGTTTTGCCGAGGCAAAGACTACGTACGGACTCATAGGTGTAAAGGTTCTGATCTTCAAAGGTGAAATACTGCCTGGCCAGTAACATATAATTTGTACAACAGGAGCATGTATCAATGTTAATGCCTAAAAGGGTAAAGCATAGAAAACAGATGAAGGGCCGCATGTCCGGTAAGACCTGCCGCGGTATTGCTCTGTCATTTGGTGAATTTGGTCTTCAGGCAACGGAATGCGGCTGGCTCGACTCACGTCAGATAGAAGCTGCACGTATTGCCATGACCCGCTACATCAAGAGGGGTGGTAAGATCTGGATCCGTGTGTTCCCTGATAAACCCCTGACTTCCAAGCCTGCTGAAACAAGGATGGGTAAAGGTAAAGGCTCTCCTGATTCATGGGTAGCGGTAGTACGGCCCGGTACGATTTTGTATGAGATGGAGGGTGTTTCGGAAGAAATCGCCCGTGAGGCCCTCAGGCTTGCAGCACACAAGCTGCCTCTCTCTACAAAGTTTATTCAAAGGGAGGTAAACAATGAAGGCTAATGAACTGCGCAAACTTTCAGCCGAAGAGCTGGTAAAGAAGCAGGGTGACCTTACTCAGGAACTCTTCAACCTCAAGTTTCAGCTGCATACCGGCAGGCTTGAGAATACCGCAAAGCTGAAAAACATCCGCAAGGATATCGCCAGAATCAGTACCTTAATCACTGAGATCAAGGCATAGGAGCAGATAGATGAGTGAACGTGGTCACAGAAAAACTCAGGTTGGCGTCGTCGTGAGCGACAAGATGGAAAAGACGGTCGTCGTGAAGGTGGACAGCCTGGTGAAGCATCAGGTCTACAACAAATTCATTAAGCGCAGCGTGAAGTACAAGGTTCACGATGAACAGAACGTCTGCAAGATCGGCGACCGCGTTCAGATTGTAGAATGCCGTCCGCTCAGCAAAGATAAACGATGGAGCCTTAAGCAGGTCATCGAAAGCATCTCTTAGGACAGGGGTATTGCGTAATGATACAAATGCAGTCAATACTGGATGTGGCAGATAATTCGGGAGCCAAGAAGCTCTTCTGTATCAAGGTTCTGGGTGGCTCTAAACGTAAATATGCCGGGATCGGTGATATCATCGTTGCTTCTGTCCGTGAAGCTCTTCCCAACTCCAAGGTGAAGAAGGGCGATGTGGTCAAAGCCGTGATCGTCAGAACCGCAAAAGAGCTCGGCCGTCCCGATGGTTCCTATATACGTTTTGACGACAATTCGGGTGTGGTTATCAATAACCAGAAAGAGCCGGTGGGAACACGTATTTTTGGGCCTGTTGCCCGTGAACTGCGTGCCAAGAAGTTCATGAAGATCATTTCCCTCGCTCCTGAAGTACTTTAAACCGAATCGGAGATACTAGCATGCAAGCTACAAAAACCCACGTGCGCAAAGGTGATACCATCATGGTCATCGCCGGCAAGGAGAAGAGCAAAACCGGTGAGGTGCTCCAGCTTCTGCCGAAAAAGGATAGTGTCATCGTTGCTGGACTCAACATGGTCAAGCGCCATGTCAAAGCCAAAAATAATGAGCCGGGCGGCATTCAGGAAAAAGAGGCCCCTATCCATATTTCTAATGTATTGCCGTTTTGCGCCAAATGTGCAAAACCGGTCCGTACCCGCACGAAAGAACTGGATAACGGCGAAAAGCAGAGAATCTGCATCAAGTGTGGAAGTTCTCTTCAGAAATAAACTGGAGGCATTAACGGTATGTCGCGTTTAAAAGATCTGTATCAAAATGAAATCGTTCCTAAGTTGCGTTCAGAATTCAACTACAAGAACGTAATGGAAGTCCCGAAGATTGAAAAGATCGTTATCAACATGGGACTCGGGGAAGCCATTCAGAATATAAAGATTCTTGATTCGGCTGTACAGGAGCTTGGTGCCATTTCCGGGCAGAAGGCCGTTATCACCAAGGCGAAAAAATCCATCGCCTCCTTCAAGCTTCGCCAGGGTATGCCGATCGGCTGCATGGTGACGCTCCGCCGTGAGAAGATGTATGAATTCCTTGACAGGCTCATGAATGTTTCCCTTCCCAGGGTTCGTGACTTCAAGGGTGTTTCCGGCAAAGCCTTCGACGGTATGGGCAACTATACCCTGGGCATCAAGGAACAGCTGATTTTCCCCGAGATCAACTATGATAACGTTGATAAGATCAAGGGGCTCAATATAACCGTTGTGACCAGCGCCAAGACTGATGAAGAAGGCAAGGCTCTGCTCAAACATATGGGTATGCCGTTCAGGAACTAAGAACAACTCCGGGAGGATTCCGTGGCAAAAGTTTCAATGATTATCAAGTCGCAGCGCAAACCGAAATTCAAGGTTCAGGAGCATAGTCGCTGCAAGGTATGCGGAAGGCCGAAAGCCTATTATCGCAAGTTTCAGATGTGCAGGATCTGCCTTCGTAAATATGCATCAGCCGGCCAGATCCCGGGCGTTATCAAGTCAAGCTGGTAATTATTACATTTACAGCCTTATGAAATAGATAGGAGTTATGCACGATGTCCATGACAGATCCCGTTGCTGACATGCTGACCAGAATTAGGAATGCAAATATGGTCAAGCTGCAGAAAGTAGATATTCCGTCATCCAACCTGAAGGTGAGCATTGCCAACGTACTCAAGCAGGAAGGTTTCATCAAGAATTATAAGGTGATTTCCGATAACCTGCAGGGTGTTCTGAGGGTATACCTGAAGTACATCGACGAGAAGGATTGCGTTATCAATGAAATCAAAAGGGTCAGCAAGCCCGGCGGTCGTGTCTATGTCAAGGCTGAGGATATCCCGGTCGTGAAGAGCGGACTCGGCGTAGCCATCCTGTCCACATCGAAAGGCGTTATCACTGATAACGCTGCTCGCAAGGCCGGTGTCGGCGGTGAGCTCATCTGTACCATCTGGTAGTCATCAAGAACAAGGAGTATTGAGAATGTCCAGAATAGGGAAGCTTCCTATAGAAATACCCAAAGGCGTGAAGATCACGTTTGCCGACTCCATCCTCAGTGTACAGGGGCCTAACGGCAAGCTTAGCCGTACTATCATGTCGTGTATAACCCTCGAAATCGGTGAGACGTCATTGCTGGTAACCAGAAATGACGAGTCGACTGCATCTCGATCCGCCCATGGCCTGACCCGCACCCTGGTCAACAATATGGTCACCGGTGTTACCAAGGGATTTCAGACCGATCTTGAAATCAATGGCGTCGGTTATCGTGCTGAAGTTAAGGGGAAAGAACTTGTGTTGAGCCTTGGTTATTCTCACCCGGTCAACTTCCTGATTCCTGAAGGCATTACTATTGATGTCGACAAGATGACCAAGCTCTCGGTTAAAGGGTATGACAAGGAGATGGTTGGCCAGACGGCTGCCAAGATCAGGTCGTTCCGCGGACCCGAGCCTTACAAGGGCAAGGGTATTAAATATGCTGACGAGACTATACTGAGAAAAGCTGGTAAAACCGGCAAGAAATAGTCTTTATAAGGAGAACGTTGTGGCTAAGACTTCAATTAAAACAATCACCCGACTGAAGCGTCAGGTTCGTGTCCGCAAGAAGATTCGCGGTACTACCGAGCGCCCACGTCTCAATGTATTCAAAAGTGCCCGTCATATCTACGCCCAGTTGATTGACGACACAAAGGGTACAACTCTTGTAGCGTGTTCAACACTTTCGGCCGGCGCCAGCGACCTGTCATACACAGGTAATGTTGCAGCTGCAACATTAGTTGGCAAGGAGATTGCCCGTCTGTCACTTGAAAAGGGTATCTCTTCGGTTGTCTTCGACCGTAACGGTTTCCTGTATCATGGCAGAATCAAAGCACTGGCAGATGCCGCCCGCGAGGGTGGGCTTCTTTTCTAAAGCACCAGAGGAGGCTTTCATTGAGCAGAATTAATCCCGCAGAACTTAATCTTACTGACCGTGTCGTTCATATCAGCCGTGTAGCCAAGGTTGTAAAGGGTGGCCGCAGGTTCAGTTTCTCAGCTCTAATCGTTGTCGGTGATGGTGCTGGCCATGTCGGCTACGGTCTCGGCAAGGCAAACGAGGTCCCTGAAGCAATCCGCAAGGGTGTTGAGCAGGCCAAGAAGAATCTGATCAAGGTTCCGGTTAATCAGAACCAGACGATTCCTTTCGAAATAGAAGGCAAATTCGGCGCTGGTAAGCTTTTGATGAAGCCTGCTTCTGCCGGTACCGGAGTTATTGCCGGTGGTGCTGCACGTGCTATTTTCGAATCTGCAGGAATCAACAACATCCTGTCTAAATGTCTTGGATCGAATAACCCGCACAATGTGGTTAAGGCTGCCTTTGCAGGCCTGAAGCGTCTGAAGACCCCTGAGGAAATTGCCGCACGCCGTGGCATAACCGAATAATACTTACATAGAGGTAATTTCATCATGAGCGCCAATTTGCAGATTACGCTTGTTAAAAGTACGATCGGAAAGCCGAAAAAGCAGCGCGATACCGTTGCCGGCCTCGGTCTCAAAAAACTCAACCAGACCGTTGAGCATGCTGATACGCCGGAGATTCGCGGTATGATTTCCAAAATCAGCCATCTGCTGAACGTAGCACAGTAAAAGGGGCTTAACATGGATTTGAATACTCTTCGACCGGCACTCGGTTCGGTTAAAAACAGAAAACGTATTGGTCGCGGTGCCGGTTCAGGGCATGGCAAGACCGCAACTAAGGGTCATAAGGGACAGAAGGCCCGTTCTGGCGGCAGCATCAAAGCCGGTTTCGAAGGCGGCCAGATGCCTCTTCAACGCCGCTTGCCGAAGCGCGGTTTCACCCCGCTGGATCGTATTGAATACTCTGTTGTCAATCTGAAGCAGCTGGATGTTTTTGATGCCGGTACGACTGTAGATGCAGATGCACTTGTAGCTAAAGGTCTTGTTAAGCATTCCTGCAGTGCGATTAAAATTCTTGGCACCGGCGACATCGCCAAGGCATTGAAAGTAACTGCTACCAAATTCAGCCAGTCCGCAAAAGACAAGATTGTTGCTGCAGGTGGCTCGATTGAGGAGAAGAACTAGTGCTTGAGGCACTCCAGAATATTTTCAAGATCCCTGAACTGAAGAAGCGTGTGCTCTTCTCGCTTGGAATGCTGGCAGTCTATCGTATCGGATGTTTCATCCCGACACCGGGTATTGATCGCATTGCGTTGGCTTCATTTTTCAAACAGGCCCAGGGTACACTGCTTGGTCTGTTTGATATGTTTTCAGGTGGCGCTTTGGAGCGGCTTTCGGTCTTTGCCCTTGGTATCATGCCTTACATCTCTTCCTCGATCATTTTTCAGTTGCTGACGGTTGTAGTGCCTGCAATTGAGAAACTTTCCAAGGAAGGTGAATCTGGCAGGAAGAAAATTATCCAGTACACCCGCTATGGCACCATGCTACTGAGTACGGTACAAGGACTCGGTATTGCCATTGGACTTGAGAGTATGCGTGGTCCCGCGGGCGAGTTGGTTGTGCCGAATCCGGGCTGGTCGTTCCGTGTGCTTACCGTGATTACCCTAACTGCAGGAACTGCATTCATTATGTGGTTGGGTGAGCAGATGTCCGAGAAGGGAATCGGGAACGGTATATCTCTGATTATTTTCGCGGGGATTGTTGCCCGTATCCCTACTGCCATCGGAAATACATTTCGGTTGGTCAATGCAGGCCAGATCTCTCTCTTTGTAATTATTCTCGTCCTGGCTGTCATGTTCGCTGTAATTGCCGGTATTGTCTTTGTAGAGAGGGGTCAGCGCCGCCTTCCGATACATTACGCCAAACGCGTAGTCGGTCTGAAGACCTTTAATGCTCAGTCTTCTCATCTCCCCTTGAAAGTGAATATGGCCGGAGTTATCCCGCCGATATTTGCTTCTTCAATCATTATGTTTCCAGCAACTATCGCAAATTTCATCAATGTTCCCTGGGTACAGAACTTTTCCAAAACTCTGACGCCCGGACATTGGGTGTACAACATATTTTTTGTTGCCTTCATAATATTTTTCTGCTATTTCTATACGGCTGTAACTTTTAACCCTGTTGATGTGGCCGAGAATATCAAGAAGCATGGTGGTTACATACCGGGAATACGTCCCGGTAAAGAGACTTCCGACTTCATGGATAGCGTTCTTACCCGCCTTACCTTTGCCGGAGCCATTTACATCTCCGTGGTGTGTGTGCTTCCCTCGATTTTGATCGGGAAGTTTAATTTGCCTTTTTATTTCGGCGGCACGGCACTGCTTATTGCGGTTGGCGTCGGTATGGATACGGTTGCACAGATAGAATCTCACCTGATCACGCGCAATTATGAAGGTTTTTTGAAGGGCGTGCGTATTAGGGGGAGAAAATAAGTATGAATCTGATACTGTTTGGACCGCCGGGAGCCGGTAAGGGCACGCAGGCCAAGTTTATTGTAGACAGTTTTCAGATCCCGCAGATATCGACGGGCGACATGCTACGCGCAGCGGTAAAAGAACAGACGCCGTTGGGTGTTGTGGCCAAGCAGATCATGGATGCCGGGGGGCTTGTTCCCGATGAAGTTGTTCTCGGCATCGTTAAAGAACGGATTGCTCTTTCAGATTGTAATAATGGTTTTGTACTGGATGGTTTTCCCAGGACTATCCCTCAGGCAGATGCCCTTGATGGCATTCTTGCCGGTATGGGGCGGACGATCGATCACGTAATTTCACTTGATGTTGATAATGATGAAATAGTGAAACGTCTTTCCGGTCGCCGCACCTGTGGAGCCTGCGGGCGGGGCTTTCATGTCCTCTATGATCCTCCTGTTGTAGCAGATGTCTGTGACGGATGCGGTGCTTCCCTGTCCCAGCGGGATGATGATCGGGAAGAGACGGTAATGAAGCGTCTTTCCGTGTATGATCAGCAGACCTCGCCCCTTAAAGCGTATTATGAGCAGAAAGGCTTGCTCCGCCATATCAAGGGCTGTGGGTCAATAAACGACATCCAGTGCCAGATACAGAAAGTTATTGAGGGTTGACGGGTGATCATCCTTAAATCTCCTCGCGAGATTGAGCGGATGAGAGTCCCCTGCAGGATGGTCGCTGAAATTCTCAGCAAGTTGGCTGAGATGGTTGTGCCGGGAGTGACAACCAGCGATCTTGAGGCATTTGCCAATGCGGAAGCCCTCAAGCGCAAAGCAAAGGCGGCGTTCAAAGGTTACTGTGATTATCCGTATGCTTTATGCTGTTCGCCGAATAGTCAGGTTGTTCATGGGATGCCCAATAAACAGCCGCTCAAGACTGGAGATATTGTAAGTCTTGATTTCGGTGTTCTCTATGATGATTTTTACGGAGATGCCGCGGTTACCTTGCCCGTAGGGGACATCTCCTCTGCCGCTTCCACGCTTATACAGGCAACGAAGCAGTCTCTTGACGAGGGAATTCGCAAGGCGGTAGCAGGAAACAGGCTACACGATGTTTCCCATGCTATTCAGTCCCATGTGGAACAAAGGGGCTATTCAGTTGTCAGGGATTTTGTCGGACACGGTATCGGCAGGAAGTTGCATGAGGACCCTCAGATACCCAACTATGGTCGCCCAGGGACTGGTGTTCTGCTTAAACCAGGCATGGTTCTCGCGATAGAGCCCATGATCAATGAAAAGTCTTACGAGGTGAAAGTCCTCGCTGACGGTTGGACTGTTGTAACGTGTGATGGCGGCCTTTCGGCTCATTTTGAGCACACGGTAGCAATCACTGAACATGGTCCGGAAATTCTGACAAGTATAAACAACGCGTGAAGGAGAAATAGATGAAAGTACGCGCTTCCGTGAAGAAGATATGTGACAAGTGTAAGATCGTTAAACGCAAGGGTGTGGTCCGTGTTATTTGCGACATCCCCAAGCATTCGCAACGTCAGGGATGAGTAACTAAAGGAGGGTTATCAATTGGCACGCATCGCAGGCATCGATTTACCGAAAAATAAACATATTGTTATCGCCCTTACCTACATTTATGGTATCGGCCGGTCGACCGCAGAGCAGCTCGTGGCTGCCGCCAAAATTGATCCGAGCACCCGTACGGACAAGTTGACCGAGGCTGAAGTATCACGTCTTCGTGATGAGATCGACCGTAACTGCAAGGTTGAAGGTGATTTGCGACGTGAGATTTCCATGAATATCAAGCGTCTCATGGACCTTGGCTGTTTTCGCGGTCTCCGTCATCGTAAAGGCCTTCCGTGCAGGGGGCAGCGCACTAAAACCAATGCCAGAACGCGTAAGGGTCCTGCCCGTACCGTTGCCGGCAAGAAGAAATAATACCAACTAGCTCTCTGGAGAACACGAATGGCAAGTCCCGCAAAGAAAGTTGTTCGCAAAAAGAAGGAACGCAAGAATATTAGCAATGGCGTTGCTCATATTCAGGCGACTTTTAATAATACCATCATCACGATCACTGATCCGGTTGGCAACGTGATTTCATGGTGTACTGCTGGTGCCAAGGGTTTCAAGGGGTCCAGAAAAAGCACCCCGTTTGCTGCTCAGATTGCGGCAGAAGACTGCGTGAAACGTGCCCAGGAACATGGCCTCAGAAGCGTTGAGGTTTATGTCAAGGGTCCGGGTTCCGGTCGTGAGTCCGCCCTGCGTGCCCTTCAGGCCGCCGGTCTCAGCATCTCCTTTATCAAGGATGTCACGCCTATTCCCCACAATGGCTGCCGTCCCCCGAAACGTAGAAGAGTTTGATACTGTTTTAAACATATCCAAGGAGGTTTTCATTGGCTCGTTATACAGGACCTTCGTGCCGTCTGTGCAGAAGAGAAAACATGGAATTATTTCTGAAGGGTGAGCGCTGCTATACCGACAAGTGTGGTATCAAGCGCCGTAACTATCCTCCGGGTCAGCACGGTCAGGGTCGTTCGAAAACCTCTGATTACGGTGTTCAGCTTCGTGAGAAACAGAAAGTCCGCCGTATCTACGGTCTGCTGGAAAAGCAGTTCCGTGGTTATTTTGCTGAGGCTGACCGTATGAAAGGCGTTACCGGTGAGAACCTGCTCTCTCTGCTGGAGCGTCGTCTCGACAATACCGTCTACCGCCTCGGTTTTGCTTCTTCTCGTACCGAGTCGCGTCTGCTTGTTCGCCACGGTCACTTCACTCTGAATGGTCGTAAGGTGAATATTCCCTCCATACAAATGAAGGTCGGCGACGTCATTGAACTGCGTGACAAGAGCAGGAAGATTGCATCGGTAAACGATTCTCTGGAAGCGGTTGTCCGTCGCGGAATCCCGCAGTGGCTCGAACTTGATAGGGATGCGTTCAAAGGGGTCCTGAAAGGACTTCCGGTACGTGAAGATATTACAACCCCGATTCAGGAACAGTTGATCGTCGAGCTTTACTCCAAGTAGTTAGCGGGCTGACCGAACGTTGTCCCCGTATCATCGACAATCGGACACTACTCTCCAGAGGAGGTTGTAATGTATAAAAACTGGCGAGATCTTATCAAGCCCAAGCAGCTCCAGGTAGAGAAAGAATCTCTTTCAGATACATATGGTAAATTTTATGCCGAACCGTTTGAACGCGGATTCGGTACTACTCTGGGCAACTCGCTGCGCAGAATCCTCCTGTCGTCACTTCAGGGTGCTGCCATAACTTCCGTGCGCATCAAAGGTGTTTTACACGAGTTTTCCACGATTCAGGGTGTTACAGAGGATGTGACGGACATTATCCTCAACCTCAAGGGTGTTCGCCTTAAACTGCACTCTTCAGATTCGGCCACGATACACATAAAGCATAAGGGTGACGGTGTCATTTCTGCGGGCGACATTATTGTTGGCCATAATGTAGAGATCATGAACCCCGAGCATCATATTGCCACCTGTGGTAAGGATGCAAATCTTGAAGTTGAACTAACTGTTCGAATCGGTAAAGGGTATGTCACCGCCGACCGCAACCGTGACGAGAAGGCTCCGGTAGGAACGATTCCTATTGACTCCATCTTTACCCCAATCCGGAAGGTCAACTTTACGGTTTCCAATGCCCGCGTCGGTCAGATGACCGATTATGACAAGCTTACGGTAGAGGTCTGGACCGATGGCAGTGTCAAGCCGGAAGATGCGGTCGCTTATGCCGCCAAAATCATGAAGGAGCAGCTGACGATCTTCATCAATTTCGATGAAGAGTCGGAGCCGCAGCTCAATGAAGAATCACAGGAAGAGAAGGACAAGGTTAACGAGAACCTGTACCGTACAGTAGAGGAGCTCGAACTGTCAGTCCGCTCGGCCAACTGCCTCAAGAATGCCGGTATCAAGCTTATCGGTGAACTGGTCTCCAAGACCGAGGCGGAAATGCTCAAGACACAGAACTTCGGTCGCAAGTCTCTCAATGAGATCAAAGATATTCTCAACGATATGGGACTTACCTTCGGCATGAAAATTGAGGGTTTTCCTGATCCTGAGTTCATGCGCCGTCTGCGCGGTGAGCAGAAGGACGAAGAGTAATACTTAAAGCCAGTAATCAGCATCAGAAAGGATATACGTTATGCGTCACGGTAAAGCAGGTAGGAGATTAGGTAGAAAGACCAGCCATCGCGAAGCGATGTTCAGGAACCTGGTAACCTCATTTCTGAACCATGAAAAGATCACGACGACCGATGCAAAGGCCAAGGAAATCCGGTCCGTCGCCGAGAAGATGATTACCCTCGGCAAGCGCGGCGATCTTCACGCCCTTCGTCAGGCTGCTTCATACATCCGCGAGAAATCTGTCGTAACCAAGCTGTTCTCCACGATCGCTCCTCGCTATAAGGATCGTCCCGGTGGCTACACTCGGATCATCAAACTTGGTGTTCGCCAGGGTGATGCAGCTCCCGTTTCGATCATAGAGTTGGTCGAAGAGGAAATGAAAGTCAAAAAAACAGCAGCGAAGCCCGCGAAGATTGCTGCTGCTCCGAAGAAGGCTGCTAAGTCTGAGCCTGTTCAAGAGGTAAAGAGCATTGTTGCCGAGTCGGCTGAGACCTGTGAGGCCAGTGCTGACTAAAGATAGCTGAAGCATGAATCTGCACAAAGGCAGGGGATTATTCCCCTGCCTTTTTTGTTTATCTCGAAGACAGTTATACGTGATGCAATTTTGCAACATTGTCTTTTGCAACCATGAATGCTTGTGGTACTATTCTCAGTCATTATGAACATCAATCTCCCCATATATGAACGAAAAAAGCGGATTCGCGAGGGTGTCATCATTTGTCTGGCGCTGCTGCTTATTATCTTTCTGACCAAGGCAGAGGTGCGCCTGACGCAGATCAGCGCCGATGCACACATGGGGAGCAATATTGCGATATTCGGTGTCATCAATGTCGTGATACTGCTGGTAATTCTGCTGGTCTATCTGGTCTCGCGCAACCTGGTTAAGCTCTTTATGGAGAGTCGTACCAACCCCCTGACGACGCGTCTGCGCACAAAGCTGGTACTCTCTTTTGTTGGTCTGTCGCTCGTGCCTACGATGCTGCTCTTCTTCGCTGCTGCCGGTTTCATCAACAATACGGTCCACAACTGGTTCAATACGCAGGTAGAAACCTCGCTGAGTGAATCACTGGAAGTCGCCCAGACCTATTACAAGAATTCAGCCTCCAACGCACTCTATTACGGCCGACAGATCAGCGGATTCATCAAAAACGACAAACTGCTCAATCAGGACAACCTGCCGCAGCTGAAGGGGCTCATCCGCCAGAAACAGAAGGAATACAATCTGGGGGTCGTAGAGGTCTACTCAGCCCAGAGGGAGGAACTAGTTCAGGCGTCAAACCCTGCGGTGCCGAAAGGCGAGTTTACAACTCCTACATCAGAGGATATCAATGCCGGTCTGTCCGGCAAGGAGCTGACCAGGATCAATCAGGCGGGTAAGGCCGATCTGATCCGCGGTATTGTACCGGTCTATTCGACGTACAATCAGAAAGACGTCGTTGGCGTCGTTGTCGTCAATTACTATGTGCCGTACTCGCTGGTCAATAAGATGAAGGAGATCACCCAATCCTATCACGAGTTCCGTCAGCTCAAGATCCTTAAGAATCCGATCCGTGCCGGTTACATCATCACCCTGTTTCTAATAACCGTTGTCATCATATTCTTCGCTTACTGGATGGGCGTGTATCTGGCCAACAGCATGACCCAGCCGGTACAGGGGCTGGTCGAGGCAACCAGGGCGGTCGCAGACGGCAATCTCGATGTGCATATAGAGTCCTATGCCCGGGACGAGATCGGGATGCTGGTTCAGTCCTTTAACCGCATGACCGATGATCTGCGATCCAAGCAGCGTGCCATTAACGAATCGAACAGCGAACTCTCCCGCATCAATCAAGAGATTGAACAGCGGCGCCGCTATATGGAGATCGTTCTGCGCAACGTAACGGCGGGGGTTATTTCCGTTGACCGGGAAGGGGTCATCACGACCATCAACACCTCTGCAGAAAAACTGCTTAACATCAATACCGGTTCGGTACTCGGGCGCAATTTCCGGGAGATCCTGAGGGAAACCCACCTGGAAATCGTCAAAGAGAGTCTTAAGGATCTGGTTATTGCCAAGCAGGACACCATCAATCGGCAGATTACGCTTGATGTCAGGGGAACCCGGCTGTCGCTGCACCTTCATCTGACCATGCTCCGGGATGACAACGGGGTCTTTATGGGAACGGTGCTGGTGCTGGATGATCTTACCCAGGTGATCAAGGCCCAGAGGATGGCCGCATGGCGTGAGGTGGCCAGGCGGATCGCTCACGAGATCAAGAACCCTCTGACACCGATCCAGCTGTCTGCCCAGCGACTGCGGAAACGGTACCTTGACCGCTTCAGCGATGATGAGAAGGTCTTTGACGAATGCACCGAGATGATCATCAAGTCGGTGGATGAGCTGAAGACGCTGGTCAATGAGTTTTCAAATTTTGCCCGCATGCCAGCTATTCAGCCGGAGCCGAACGATCTGAATGCCATCATCAGGGAAGCGCTCACCCTGTATCAGGAAGGGCATCGTGGTGTCGCATTCAGTTTCGTGCCGGATGAAAACCTGCCGCTCCTGAAGATAGACCGGGACCAGATCAAGCGGGTCGTCATCAATCTGCTGGACAACGCCGTGGCTGCCATGGAGGAAAAGGGTGCGGTTGAGATCAGCAGTCATTTTGACCCTGAACTGAAGATGGCCGATTTTAGAGTGGCCGATGATGGCCCCGGAATCCCGCCAGAGGATCGGGGCCGGCTCTTCGAGCCTTACTTTTCGACGAAAAAGACCGGTACCGGACTTGGTCTGGCTATCGTCAACAGCATCATCACCGACCATAACGGTTTTGTCCGCGTCAGAGAGAACATGCCGCGTGGCGCCTGTTTCGTGGTCGAACTGCCGGCAGGGTAGAGCGGTTAAGCCAAATCAGCCGTACTTGCGATGTCAGAGAGGGGAATGTAGCGTGTCAAAGACCATATTAATCGTGGACGATGAAAAGGATATCAGAATCTCCCTGACCGGTATCCTGGAGGATGAAGGGTACCAGATCGTGACCGCATCCAGCGGTCTGGAGGCCCTGGAAAAGGTCAGGGAGGAGCAACCCGATCTGGTGCTTCTTGATATCTGGATGCCGGGACTGGACGGGCTTGAGACCCTGGACAAGCTCAAAACAGCACAGCCGGCTCTCACTGTCATCATGATCTCAGGGCATGGAACCATCGAAACCGCCGTACGCGCCACCAAGCTGGGGGCCTTCGATTTTATCGAAAAGCCGCTTTCACTGGACAAGGTGCTGATTGCCGTCAGTAATGCCCTCCGGATGAAGGAGCTGGCCACTGAAAACGATGAGCTGAAACGAGCCGCCGGGAACGAACACGAACTGGTCGGCTCCGCTGCCGTTATCGAGGCGTTGCGGGAACAAATCACCCGGGTAGCCCCCTCCAATGCCTCCGTGCTGGTGAGCGGCGAGAACGGTACCGGCAAGGAGCTGGTTGCCCGATCGATTCATTACTACAGCCATCGGCACGATAAGCCCTATGTTGCGATAAATTGTGCGGCCATCCCCGAAGAATTGATCGAAAGCGAGCTGTTCGGCCACGAGAAAGGGGCATTCACCGGCGCCCTCTCGCAAAAGAAGGGTAAGTTCGACCTAGCGGATGGGGGGACTCTGTTTCTCGACGAGATCGGGGATATGTCGCTCCGGACGCAGGCCAAGGTGCTGCGTATCCTTCAGGAACGCTGCTTTGAGCGGGTAGGGGGAACCCGCCTCGTATCCGTCGATGTGAGGATCATCGCTGCAACGAACAAGGATCTTGACGAGGAGATTCGTCAGGGTCGATTCCGTGAGGATCTCTATTACCGGCTGAACGTCATACCGTTCCGCGTTCCCGCGCTGCGTGAACGTATCGATGACGTACCGCAGTTGGTAGAGCATTTCATCGCCCTCTTCGCCCGCAAGGAGGGGCGCGAGCCGAAAAGCTTTCTTCCCGAGGCGCTGGATATGCTGAAACAGTACCATTGGCCGGGAAATGTCCGGGAGCTCAGGAACATCATCGAGCGGATCCTGATCATGGCTCCCGGACGAACGATCACCCGCGACGACATCCCGGATCTGCGAGGTGACGCAGCTGAACACACGCATCCCTGTCCGAATCTGGACGGAGCCCTTGCACAGGGAACCCTGCGCGAGGCCCGGGAGGAGTTTGAACGGGAATTTCTTATCCAGAAACTGGAAGAGAATGACTGGAACATTTCCCGTACCGCTGAAGTCATCGAACTTGAACGGAGCAACCTGCATCGCAAGATCAAAAGTTACGGGATCGATGTACGGAAATAGGCGGTACCTGCGGGAGACCAGCCCCTTACGGTCAACGTTGTATTCATTATCAGGCACAAGCAATCCAACCATCCGGAGTACCTGTACCCATGCAGAAACCTGCACGAAAAATCCTTGGGATCGTTATCCTTATGGCCATCGCCCTCTGCGTGGCGGTTATCGTCACTCAACGGGTGAAACCGGCTAGGAAACAATCAGACGCCGCCTATCTGTCGCTGCTGCGCGAGGCCTATACGGCGGTCAGCAAGTCGTATGTCGAAAAGCCCGATGAAAAAAAGTTGGTCAAGAGCATGGTCGACGGCATGCTGGCTGCCCTTGATCCGCACAGCGCCTATCTACCTCCAGAACCGTTCAAAGAGATGACGATCCAGATGTCCGGCGCATTTGGCGGGGTCGGCATAGAGTTGGGGATGAAGGAAGGGCGCCTGACGGTCATCGCCCCCATCGATGACACCCCGGCGTATCGTGCCGGCATACTTGCCAATGACCATATCTGGAAGATCGACAGCACCTCAACCCGCGGCATGAGTACTGCCGCGGCGGTCAAGCTGATGCGCGGCGAAAAGGGCACCCCGGTCACCCTCACCATCTTGCGGGGCGACCAGGCACGGCCGCTCGTGTTTCCCCTGATCCGCGACACCATCAAGATCAAGAGCCTCAAGGCCCGGATGCTGGATCAGGGAATCGGCTATATCAGAATCTCCCAGTTTCAGGAGCGGACCGGCAGTGATTTCCGCCAGGCGCTTCAGGAGCTGCACACGACTGCCGGTGGCGAGCTTAAAGGGCTGGTCATCGATCTCCGTTATAATCCCGGCGGAGTTCTGGGACCGTGTATCGAGGTTGCCAACTGTTTTATCGGCGATGACATCAAGAATACGCTGATCGTCTCCACCAAAGGGCGTGAGCGTGGGGCAAGCCAGCTCTTCAACGCTACTCTCGGGACAAAGGAGCCTCGCTACCCGATGGTTGTATTGATCAATGGGGGGAGTGCCAGCGCCTCGGAGATCCTTGCCGGTGCATTGCAGGACCATAAGCGGGCCATTGTCATGGGCAAGCAGAGTTTTGGCAAGGGTTCGGTCCAGTCCATCATCCCGCTCAAGGACAATGCAGCCCTCAAGCTGACCACGGCACGCTATTACACCCCCAGCGGCCGTTCCATCCAGGCCAAAGGGATCGTGCCGGATATTGTTGTTGAAAACGTGAAACCGGTTGCCGCTAAAAAAGTGGACGATGATTTCAAGGAGAAGGACCTGGATGGTCGTCTGGCGCCTGAGGCGGGGAAGGCTCCCCAGAAAGGGGCAGGGAGTGAGCCTGTCAAGGACGGGGCTATAACACCACCGGTGGGCTCGAAAGAACCGGTGAAGGAACCGCTAAAAGGAAAAGACGGCAAGATAGCACCCAAGGTGCCTGCCAATGGCGCGGCGTCGTCGATTCACGGTATCAATCCGGATGATCTGGACAAGGATTATCAGCTCCAGCGGGCGATGGAACTGCTGAAATCGTTGAATATGGTAAAGGATCAGGGTTTCCCGGTTCAGTGACCGATAGTAAAGTGATCTGCGAATAGAAACGGGGCGCTGCAATATCTGCAGCGCCCCGTTTCTGTAAACGGTCTTTCATTACCTGCGATGTTACGCTGAAGCAGCGAACGCTAGCCGAGCAACCCCTGAAGAGCTGCGCCGATATCCTCCTGCCGCATCAGAGATTCCCCGATCAGGAAGGCCCGTGCGCCATCACGCTGCAGTCGCACGATATCCTCCCTGCTGTTGATGCCGCTCTCGGCAACCAGGAGGCGATCTGGCGGTAACATGCGTGCCAGTCGACCCGTGGTGCCCAGGTCCATCTCAAATGTCCGCAGATTGCGATTATTGACCCCTACGAGTCTGCACTCTGTTTGCAGTGCCAGCTCCATTTCCGCCTCGTCATGCACCTCCAGTAATACATCCAGGTGAATCTCCTTCGCGATGGCATGAAACTCCCGCAGTTGTCCCAGGTCGAGCATGGCGGCGATCAGGAGGATCGCGTCGGCTCCCGCGGCCCGGGCCTCGTAGATCTGGTAGGGATCGCAGATGAAGTCCTTGCGCAGGAGCGGCAACGAAACGGTCTCGCGGATCAGGGCCAGGAAACGCAAGTGCCCGAGGAAGAACTTCTCGTCGGTCAGCACCGACAAACAGGTGGCACCATTGTCCTGGTAGATCGCGGCGATCTCCAGCGGGTCAAAATCCTCGCGGATGACCCCCTTGCTGGGAGAGCCTTTCTTCACTTC
>CAZSTJ010000030.1:0-21043 GCA_964609805.1 uncultured Geobacter sp.
GCTCTCATCCCCCGCATCCGTCCGGGACTATGTCTATATCGACGATGTGGTGGACTGCTATCTCTCACTGATCTCGGGAACGGCGGTGGCGGCGGGAGACGGCATCTACAATGTCGGCAGCGGCAGGCAGAGTACCATCGGCAATGTGGTTGCCGAACTCGAACGTCTGGCCGGCACCGGTGTCCAGGCGGTCTGGGGTGAACGGCCTGCCGCGCGGCCGGAACCGGCGGTCTGGGTGGCGGATATATCCCGGGCCCGGGAACAACTGGGGTGGGAACCCCGAACTGAGTTGCAGGACGGCCTCGCCGCCACGGTAGAGTGGCTGCGGAGTAACCCCCTTCATTACAGGAGAACAGCATGAAACTGTCCGATTACGTCATCGACTTCATCGTCAAACAGGGTGTGCCGCACATCTTCGAGTTCATTGGCGGTGCCATCACCCATCTGATCGACTCCACGGTCGACCGGAACGATATCAGCTGTATCTCGGTGCACCACGAACAGTCCGGTGCCTTTGCCGCCGAGGCCTATGCCCGCATCAACGGGCGGCTCGGGGTGGCCATGGCCACCAGCGGCCCCGGCGCCCTCAACATGGTGACCGGCATCGGCAGCTGTTATTTCGACTCCGTCCCCTGCCTGTTCATCACCGGGCAGGTCAATACCTACGAATACAAGTTCGATCGCCCCATTCGCCAGATCGGTTTCCAGGAAACCGACATCGTCAGTGTTGTCAAGCCGCTGACCAAATATGCCGAGCTGGTGGCTGAAGCGAAAACAATCAGATACCACCTGGAGAAGGCGGTCTATCTGGCCCAGAGTGGCCGTCCCGGACCGACGCTGCTGGATATCCCCATGAATATCCAGCGGGCGCAGATCGAGCCGGACCGGCTGACCGGTTTTCTCGGCAGCCCCGAGCACCTGGCCATGGAAGCTGACAAGGGAGAGTCGGGCAGTCAGATAGCTGCCATCGCCGGTTTCCTGGCCCGGGCCAAACGCCCGGTGATCCTGGCCGGCGGCGGCGTCCGGACCGCCGGTGCCTGTGATGAACTGCAGCAGCTCATCGACCTGACCGGGATTCCCGTAGTGGCCTCCCTGATGGGGCTGGACGCGGTCCGCCACGACCAGCCGGCGTTCATGGGGATGATCGGAGCCTACGGCAACCGCTACAGCAATCTCACCCTGGCCAACTGCGACCTGCTCCTGATCCTCGGCTCCCGGCTCGATTCCCGTCAGACCGGTACCCGCCCCGAAACCTTTGCCCGCGGCGCAACAAAGATCCATGTGGATGTGGATCCGATCGAACTGCAGGCAAAGGTGGCGGTCGACCTGGCGGTCCGGAGCGATCTGAAGGTGTTTCTGCAGCAGCTCAATGCCCGTCTGACGGGCGTAGACCGCCCCGATACCGGTGAATGGCAGCAGGTCATCGACGGTTACCGCCGGAAGTACCCGACCAGGATGGAGCCGGCCGCTCCGGACGTCATTGACCCGAATGTTGTCATAGAGGCCCTTGCCGCCGCCACCTCGGCCGGAGACATCGTCACCCTGGATGTGGGGCAGAACCAGATGTGGGCCGCCCAGTCGCTGCGTCTCAAACAGGGGCAGCGCATGCTCATCTCCGGCGGCATGGGGGCCATGGGGTTTGCCCTCCCTGCGGCCATGGGGGCTGCACTGGCGGCACCCGGCCGGAATGTGCTCGCCATTGCCGGTGACGGCGGCATTCAGATCAACATCCAGGATCTTGATACCGTGGTGCATCACGGGCTGCCGGTAAAGATCATCGTCCTCAACAACGGCTGTCTCGGCATGGTACGGCAGTTCCAGGACATGTATTTCGACGGCCGCCGGCAGTCCACCGTTCTCGGCTACGGCTGTCCCGACCTGTGCCGCATCGCCGAGGCCTACGGTCTGCCCTCCTTTACCGTCTCCGACACGGCTTCTGCCGCGGACGTGTTCTCCCGGGCCCTGGCGCTGCCGGGCCCCGCCTTCGTCAACGTCGTACTGGAGCAGGGGACCTGCGTCAATCCGAAGCTGGTGGTGAACCGGCCCATCGAGGACATGTCCCCGGAGCTGGACCGTGATGAGCTGGCCGCCGCCATGATCGTCAAGATGGTTGATGAAGAAAAATAATGATGTTCAGGATTTTACTGCGCTTTGAGGGGAGGGCTTCGTGCCGTTCATAAGCATTGTTTCACCCTGTTTTAACGAAGAGCTAAATGTGGAGGAGCTGTACCGTCAGGTGAAGGAGGTCATCGCCTCACTCCCGGGTTATACCTACGAACACATCTTCATCGATAACGATTCCAGCGACCGCACCGTGGAAATACTGAAACGCCTGGCGCTGCAGGACCGAAATGTCAAGATCATCGTCAACAGCCGGAACTTCGGGCATATCCGTTCCCCCTATTATGGCCTGCTGCAAGCGGGTGGCGAGGCGGTGATCCTGCTGGTCTCCGATCTTCAGGATCCTCCCGCCATGATCAGGGATTTTGTCAGGAAATGGGAGGAAGGGTACAAGGTGGTGCTCGGCGTCAAGACCCAGAGCCGCGAGACCCCTGCCATGTTCCTGCTGCGCAAGATGTACTACGACCTGATCGGCCGGCTGTCCGACATCAAGCTCACCAAGAACAACACCGGTTTCGGGCTGTATGACCGGCGGATCATCGAGGTGCTGCGGGATGTCAACGACCCCTACCCCTATTTCCGGGGGCTGGTCTCCGAGATCGGCTTTGAGAGTGCCAAGATCGAGTATACCCAGCCTGCCAGGACACGGGGTATCACCAAGAACAACTTCTACACCCTGTTCGACATCGGCATGCTCGGCATCACCAATCACTCCAAGGTGCCGCTGCGCCTGGCGACCATCATCGGTTTTATACTGTCCCTGGTCAGCCTGCTCATCGCCTTCGGCTACTTCGTTGCCAAGCTGATCTTCTGGAACCAGTTTTCCATCGGCGTCGCGCCGCTGGTGATCGGCCTGTTCTTCTTCTCGTCGGTGCAGCTCTTTTTCATCGGCATCATCGGTGAGTACGTGGGATCCATCCAGACCCAGGTGCTGAAGCGGCCGCTGGTTATCGAGAAGGAACGGGTCAACTTTGATTGACCTGATGTGTGTGCCCGTCGCCTGTTTGCTGCAACGACTGGCCGGGACGGAGACGTTAACGAATGAAATTCACTGAAACACCAATCGAAAAGGTTGTTGTCCTGAACCCGCCGGTTTTCTCCGACAACCGGGGGGATTTCATCAAGGTCTATAACCGTGACCTGTTCGAGGCGCGAGGGTTGACCTGTCGTGGCGAGGAGATATTCTATTCCACCTCGAAGAAAGGGGTGATCAGAGGTTTCCACTTCCAGACCCCCCCCATGGAGATGGAAAAGATCGTCTGGGTCAGCAGCGGTGAGATCCTGGATGTTGTCCTCGACCTGCGCCGTGGCTCGGCAACCTATGGCCGCTGCTTCTCGCTACTGCTCTCCGGCAGCAATCGTACGGCGCTGTACATCCCGAAGGGGGTTGGACATGCCTTTTGCGCATTGAGTGATGAGGCCACGGTCTTTTACCAGACCAGCCGTGTCTTCTCGCCGGAACACGATGCCGGCATCCGGTGGGATTCGGTCGGTTTTGACTGGCCGGTGTCCGCGCCGATCGTGTCGGTCAAGGATCGTAACCTGCCGGCGTTGGCAGATTTTGTTTCCCCGTTCTGAGGAGTTAAGATGAATATTTTGGTGACCGGTGCTTCCGGTTTTATCGGTTCCGCACTCTGCCGCAGTCTGGCAGCGAGCGGCGGGCATACGGTCGTACCGCTGTTGCGGGAAGGCTCCCGAGGGCAGTTCCCCATTGGGGTGCCGGAACCGATAGTCTACACCGGTGATATCGCCCGCCTGACGACCGATCTGTCAGGCCGTGGCATCGACGGCATCGTCCATCTGGCCAGCCTGTTCCTGGCCCAGCACACACCGGAGGATATCACCCCCCTGATCGAATCGAATCTGCTGCTGGGCACCCATCTCATCGAGGCGGCTGCCGGCGGCGGTGCCCGGTGGTTCATCAATACCTCATCCTTCTGGCAGCATTACGGCAACCGGGGGTACTCCCCCGTTGCGCTCTACGCAGCCACTAAACAGGCCTACGAGGATATCCTCCAGTATTATCGGGAGACAGCGCCGGTACGGATCGTCACGCTGGAGCTGTTCGATACCTATGGCCCCGGAGATACCCGGCCGAAACTGTTCCGGCTGCTGAAAAACCTGATCGGCTCACCGGTTCCGCTGGCCATGTCGCCGGGCGAGCAGTTGATGAATCTGCTCTATATCGACGATGTGGTGGATGCCTACCGGCTTCTGATCGACCGGCTGGGGGAGGGAACCCCGCTGGAGTCAAAATACTGCGCCTCCGCGGCAGAGCTGCCCAGCCTGCGGCAGGTCGCGGCGCTCTTCTCTGAAATCGTCGGGCAGGAGCTGAAGATCGAATGGGGAGGACGTCCCTACCGTGACCGGGAGTTCATGAACCCCGCACCGGTCTACCCGCCGGTTCCCGGTTGGCGGCAGCGTTATTCTCTGCGTGACGGCATTTCCATAATGGTCGGCAGAGATGCAGTTCCGACCGGTAACGGCTAACTTCGTGGCGGATACGCTTACTACCATATTGCGGCGTTTCGGGGTCAATCGGGCCATAGGGTACGGCGCACTGACGCGGGTCTGGGGTGCCCTGGCCGGCCCGGTCACTATCCTGGTCATCGCGACACGGTTTTCCAAGGTCCAGCAGGGCTATTTCTACACCTTCAGCAGTCTTCTCGCGATGCAGATCTTCTTTGAATTGGGTCTGCTGACGGTCATGGCGCAATTTGCCAGCCACGAATTCGCCCAGCTCTCCTGGGGCGCCGGCGGAAGCGTACAGGGCGATACGGCTCAGCGGGAACGGTTCCTGGACCTGCTGTACAAAGGATTCGTGTGGTATGCGCTGTCTGCGGTCCTGCTGGTGTGCGTGCTCGTGCCGTCCGGCCTCTATTTTTTTTCGCACAACCAGACCGAGGCTGTTGAGTTCTCGTGGCGGCTGCCGTGGCTGCTGGCTGTTCTGTGTGTTGCGGGAAACCTGCTGATAATTCCGTTTAATGCGGTGATCACGGGGAGCGGTGATGTCGCGGCCATCAACCAGCAGCAGATGGTTGGCGGCATGGCCGGTTCGCTGCTTTCCTGGCTGGTGATCGGTTTCGGGGGCGGTCTCTACGCCATACCGGTCGTAAGCTGCGGGACCATCGTCATCGCCGCCTGGTATCTGATCAGGAGAAAACCGGAACTTCTCCGCTACGTATGGCAGCGGTTCAGGCACCGAATCGAGTGTACGCACCGCATTGCCTGGCGTGGTGAAGTCTGGCCCATGCAGTGGAAGATCGCGCTTTCCTGGATCTCGGGCTATTTTATCTTCCAGCTGTTCACCCCGGTACTGTTCCATTATCACGGGGCGGTGGTTGCCGGTCAGATGGGTATGACCCTGAGTGCCGGCAATGCCCTGCTCGGCATCTGTCTGACCTGGATGAACTCGAGTAATCCCGAGCTGGGGAAGCTGATTGCACAGAGCAGATGGGGTGCATTGGACAGCCTGTTTTTCCGGATCCTGCGCCAGTCGCTCGTTGTCGCGTGTATCGGGGCGGTAGCAGGCTGGAGCCTGATCTGGCTGCTACAATCGTCATATGGGACCGTCGGCGGCAGATTTCTTCCGGCATCGCAATCGGCGGTCCTGATCGCAACCGTCGTCGTGATTGTTGCCATCTATGATTTCGCCACCTATATGCGGGCACACAAACGGGAGCCATTGATGGTCGTTTCAGTGGTCACCGCACTGCTGCAGGCCACGGCCACGATCGTGCTCGGACGGTACTATTCCAGCCCCGGCATCGTGCTGTCGTATTTTTTCATCAACGCCTTTGTCAGCCTGCCGGCGATACTGGTGATCTGGTTCAGGTTCAGGAAAACCTGGCATACTGTCAGGTAGGGAGAGAGCGATGTTAGTCCGGAAATACGTCCACAAGATGCTGCAGGCCGTTCATGCGGCGACGAACAGGTCGCTCCTGATGAACAACCCCAATTACCGGCTTGAGGCCGTTGAAAACGGCTTTGCCGCCCGGGACAGCGCTCCGGTTGACCGGGAGGTCGTGACCCGGATCATAACATCGTATAACAAGGCGAAAGAGGTTCAGGCAACCTGCCCCGGTCATTATCAGGTCAGCAATGAGTGGCTTCCCCTGTACGAAGGGTATATGGGGGACATCATGACGGCCATGAAGGCCGTTGATTGTGACAAAGTGATTACAATCTACCGGAACTTCATGCGGGAAAGGTGCAGTATCGGTCTGCACGGCCTGCCGGTGGATATGTTCACGCACTACTTTTCGGGCGGTATCAGCAACCGGTATCGGAAACTGTTCCTGGAGGATTCGCTTCACCGGTTTGATCTCTGGAGCAGGAGCGTCGGGAAGGATGTGGGCATTGAAGCGCTCTCCGCCCCGGAAATCGGCAATCCCTACGGCTATTTCATCGACGGCAGGTTCATTCGGTCCGGTGCAGACTACCACCACTATTATGCGACCATGATTGCCCGGCTGCTGCGGGGCGTCGGGAATCCGACCGTACTGGAACTCGGCGGGGGGTATGGAGGGATGGCGTATTATCTTCTGCGTGACACCTGCGATATGACCTATCTCGATTTCGACCTGCCTGAGAATCTGGCCCTGGCGTCGTTTTACCTCATGCACGCCTTTCCGGATAAGCAGTTTGCCCTGTTCGGCGAGACGGAGCTGACTGCCGACACACTGAATCAGTATGATGTCGTGATGATGCCGAACTTCGAGATCGACCGGGTACCCGATAACAGCATCGATCTGGCGTACAACTCGTACAGCCTCGCCGAGATGGATTCCGGGACCATTCAGAATTATATCGGCCGCTTTAACAGCATCACCAAGACATTCATCTACCATGTGAACCATACGTCAAACTGCCTGGTAAGTGCCGATGATTTCTGCATAGATACCGCTGAATTCGATCTATTGTACCGGGCCCCCGCCCTCTGGAATATGGCCCGTAACTACAGGATGGACGAGTTCGAGTTCCTGTACAAGAACCGGCACACGACGGTCGTGCCGGTGGCAGAGCAGGTCCCATGAAGACTCTCCTGACGGTCGCCATACCGACCTACAACCGCGCGACCTATCTGGAACGGTGCCTGGAGCGCCTGTTCAGCCAGGCGGCCGGATATGGCGGGCAGGTGGAGGTGATTGTCTCCGACAACTGTTCGACCGACGGCACGGCGGAGGTTGTCCGGCGCTATCGGGAAGAGGGGCACGACTTCAGGTATGTCCGCAACGATGAAAACATCGGGGTGGACAGGAACTTCGCCCAATGTTTCACGTTGGCCCGGGGGAAATATGTCCTGCTCTTCGGTGATGACGACCTGTTTCTCGACGGTGCCATCGACCGGATCATGGAGATGCTGACGGGGCATGACTACGGGGTGCTCTACATCAACTCCTACGGATTCAACGATGACTACCGGCTGGAGCGGCCGGCACAGGGGAAAAGCGGCAGCGCCGTTTATCAGACCCCGCTGGCGTTCATCGAACGGACGAATTTCTGGCTTACCTTTGCCTCGGGCAATATCGTCAACAAGTCGCTGGTGCCGGCAGAGATGGACCCCTGCGCGTTCGTCGGGACGAACCTCGTCCAGCTCAACTGGGTATTCTCGGCCCTGTTTGCGGCCCGTGAGAACGCGGTGATCGAAGAGTTCCTGGTGGCCTACAAGATGTCCAATACCGGCGGCTACAAGCTGTGCCAGGTGTTCGGCGAGCACATGAACGCGATCTTCGATGCCTTCGTCGGCCGGGGATATGACCGGAAGCCGTTTGAACTGATCAACCGCAAACTGGTGCAGAGTTTTTTCCCCAACCTGATCCTCATTACCAGGAGGCAGGCCGGTGGTTTCAGTTTCGAGGCGGAAGATTACTACTCCGCGTTGTCAAAGGTCTTTTCCGGTTACGCCGGCTTCTGGCTGGCAACCGTGCCGGCCATCGTCCTGCCGCTCCGGCTGGCGAAGATCTGGGTCAAGCTTGTCGCAAAGATAGTGGGGTAAAATTCATGTCCCGGAGCATGCATCTATGAATTTTCTGGCATGGCTGATCTCCCTCCCGCTCAACGACCGGGTGGTCAGATTTTTCAGCAAATTTGCGAAAAAGGTTCGCTGGCACGGCATGAAGCGGCGCTTCGGCCGGGTGGGTGCCGGTTCGTTCATCGAAGCCCCCTGGGTCATCACCAACCCCCAGTATATTCAGATCGGAGAGCGCTTTCATGCCCTGTCGGTGCTGAGGATCGAGACCTTCGACGAATACCTGGGGGAGCGCTTCTCACCGCAGATCATCATCGGCGATAATGTCGCCTTCAACAATGACTGCCATATCGGCTGCATCAACCGGATCGAGATCGGCAACAACGTCCTGGGTGCCAGCCGGATCTACATCACCGATCACTATCACGGCCGCATCGAACCGGCGGATCTGGAGCTCCCGCCGACCCAGCGTCCGCTGTACTCGAAAGGTGCGGTGGTCATCGGCGACAACGTCTGGATCGGGGAGAACGTCACCATCCTGCCGGGGGTGACAATCGGCAGCAACGCCATTATCGGTGCTAATACGGTCGTGAACAGGGACATCCCTCCTAATGCGGTTGCGGCCGGGGTGCCCGCCCGGGTCATCCGGCAACTGAAATAAGTCAGGTACGCTCATGAACTCAACTGCGATCTTCACCATATCTTCAAAGAACTACATCGCCTATGCCCGCACCCTGTTCCAGTCGGTGCGTGAATTCCATGACGATGCCGACCGGTTCCTGCTGCTCGTCGATGAGATCGGCGATGACCTTGGACCGTCGGCGGAGCCCTTTACCGTCGTGCCGGTCGGCTCCATCGGTGTCCCCGATTTCAGCGCCATGTGCTTCAAGTACGATGTGGTCGAATTCAATACGGCGGTGAAGCCGTTCTTCTTCCGCTACCTGCTGGAGCAGGGGTATCGCAAGGTCATCTATTTCGATCCCGATATCATGCTGTTCCGTCGGGTTGACCTGATCCTCGAACTGCTCGACCGGCACTCCATCGTCCTGACCCCGCACATAACCCGACCGATCACGGATGAAGGGTTCCGCCCCTCGGAACGGTCCCACCTCATCTCCGGAACCTACAATCTGGGTTTCGTCGCCCTCTCTGCCTGCGATGCCTCCCGGGAGTTCATCGACTGGTGGTGCGCGAAGTGCGCCGATTCCTGCTACAACGAGCCGGAAACCGGTCTCTTCGTTGACCAAAAGTGGATCAATCACGTCCCCGGGCTGTTCCCGGATGTCTGTGTGCTGCGGGACCCGGGATGCAACATGGCCTACTGGAACCTGCACGAACGGACCCTGGAGGGGATGACGGTCAACGGCGAATTTCCGTTGCAGTTCTACCATTTCAGCGGCATCAGCGTGGATGACCTGGAGGCACTTTCCAAACACCAGTCCAAATGGAACCTGGGGCTCCGTCCCGACCTGCGGGAGATCTTCACCCTCTACCGTGACCGTCTGCTGGCGAACGGACAGGCCGCGGCGCGCGGTTTCCGCTACAGCTACGACACCTACGACAACGGCAGGAAGATCGGGACCCTTGCCCGCCGGCTCTACGCTGAATGGGCCGGACAGTTTCCCGATCCCTTTACGACCGCCCCCGGCTCCTATTACCGCTTGCTCGAACAGCAGGGGTTGCTGGAGAGCTGCACCGTAGCGGTGCCGTCCGGTGACAAGCCGGAAACCCGCAAACAGGCGGACAAGATCAACCTGATGTTCAGGCTGGCCCGCAGGATCCTCGGGGTCGACCGCTATGTGGTCTTCCTGAAGTACCTGAACTACGTTTCCGTGCTGCGCCGCCAGGGGTTTCTCATTGCCGGCGGTGACAGGGACCGGGCGTGAGGATCTGTATCGACGCACGGCCGTTGCAGAACGGCCACCGCTCCCGCGGGATCGGCGTCCTGGTGGCCAATCTGCTGCGCCACCTGGCACCGCTGCTGAGTGGCGACGAGGTCGCGCTGATCACCCAGCAGGGTAAGCCCCCAGCACCGTTCTTCACCCGGGAGCGGAGGGTGGAGACCTTCCGCCTGCAGCGCCCCAACCGTTTCAACTGGATCGCCGATCACCTGCAGCTTCCCGGTTTGGTGCACCGATGCGGTGCGGAACTGTTCCTGGCCACGGATATGAACAGCTACCTGGTGCCGGGTCGTGGCACCCGGGTCGTCTCGCTGGCCTATGACCTGATCCCGTTCCTCTTCCCGGAGGTCATGGCCTCCCAGTCGCTGGTGGTTCGGGCCGGCTGGCGGACCAACTTTGCCAAGCTGCGCCGGTCCGACGCTATTATAGCCATCTCACGGGCCACCAGGGATGATCTGGTGCGGCTCTTCGGCATCGACCCGGGGCGGGTGCGGGTGATCTATCCCGGCATCGACCACCGGCTGTTCAATCCTGAGCATGCCGCCGATCCGGGTCGACGGGCCGAGGTGTTGCAGCGATACGGCATCGAAGGGCCGTACTTCCTCTACGTCGGCGATTCTGAGTGGCGCAAGAACCTGCGCCGGGTCCTGGAGGCGCTGGCCGGCATGGACGACATCGGGCTGGTGTTGGTGGGAAAGAGCGCCCCCGGTGACGAGACCCTTCAGCGGTGGATCCGGGAGCTGGGGCTGCAGGGGAGGGTAATCACCCCCGGTTTTGTCCCGGACGAGGATCTGCCCCCCCTGTACGGCGGAGCCCGGGCGTTTCTGTTTCCGTCCCTCTACGAAGGCTTCGGCTTTCCGGTGGCGGAGGCCATGGCCTGCGGCTGTCCGACCATCACCTCGAACGTCTCCTCCATGCCGGAGGTGGCCGGCGGCGCCGCCCTGCTGGTGGATCCGGCCGATACGGCTGCGATCGGCGATGCGATGATCCGGATGCGGGATGACGCTGCGGCCCGCGCCGGGATGAGAGAGAATGGCATCGTTCAGGCGGGGCGGTTCTCCTGGGAACGCTGCGCGGCAGAGACGGTGGCGCTGCTGCGGGATGTCGGGGGCGGGATATGAGCACGACCGGACAGATCGGAATCGTCACCTCGTTCCTGGGGAATCTGCGGGCCGGTACCTGGGTCTATACCTGGAACCTGCTGCGTCAGCTTGGTGGGCGCCCCGGGGTGGTGAGGATCGACCGTGAGGAACGCGCCTTGGCCGGGCTTGAAGAGCTACCGGCCCTGGTACTCCCGGGGGGCGGGAAACTGGCCAAGCTGACCTGGCCCAACCTGCAGCTCCCCGCCGGGGCGGACCGTAACGGGCTGGAACTGGTCCATGTCACGACCCCCTACGGCAGTTTCCGCCGGACCCGCTGCAAAAAGATCATCACAATCTGCGATGTCACGCCGCTCCTCTATCCGGAGACCCACGGGCGCCTGCAGGTCTGGCATCACCGTCTGGCCCTGCCGGGGATCCTCAGGGCAGCGGACCGGATCATCACCATCAGCGAAGCGTCCCGGCAGGACATCATCCGCTACTGCGGCGTCCCGGAGGAGAAGGTTACGGTCACCCACCTGGCGGCTTCGCTGCCGGCCTTTTCTCAGGGGGGGGCGCCGGAGCGGGTGCCGGAGCGGCTCGGGTTGAAGCGGCCGTACCTCCTCAATGTGGGGACCATGGAACCGCGCAAGAACCTGCCGGGGCTGCTGGAGGCCTTTGCCCAGGCGCGCCGACGGGGTCTGCCCCATTCCCTGGTGATCACCGGCGCCGGCGGCTGGGGGGGCGCTTCCGTCGCGGCCATTGCCGACCGGTTGGGGATCGGTGACCAGGTGCAGGTGACCGGCTTCATCGATGACCGGGACCTGCCCGGTCTGTATGCCGGGGCGGATTTCTTCGTCTACCCGTCGCTGTATGAGGGGTTCGGCCTGCCGGTGCTGGAGGCCATGGCCTGCGGCACCCCGGTCATCACCTCCAACATCTCGTCCCTGCCGGAGGTTGCCGGTGATGCGGCGCTGCTGGTGGACCCGCGCAGCAGTGCGGAGCTGTGCGACGCCATGCTGCGGCTGGCCGGAGATGCCGGGCTGCGGAGCGATCTGCGCGCCAAAGGCGTGCAACGGTCTGCCCTCTTCAGCTGGGAGCGGACCGCAGAAGAAACCTGGCGTATTTATCAGGAAGTTATGGGGAACAGACCGTGAAGATTGCCATAGATGCCTCCACCCTGTCGACCCAGGGCGGCCCCCGTGCCTATGTCCTGGGACTGCTGGACGCCCTGGGACGGATCGACCGGGAGAACAGCTACGTCATTTTCTACAATGACCCGCAACATCTGGGACGGTTTCCCTGGGCACACGAGATCGTGCTGCCGGGGAAGGCCCCGCTGAGACGACTCTGGCGTGAGCATGTGGCCCTGCCGCTGGCCTGCCGTCGTGAACGGGTCGATCTGCTGCACGGACCGAAGAGTGCGATACCGTTCTGGTCTCCCTGCCCCACGGTGGTGACCCTGCATGACCTGATCCCCATCACCCACCCGGAAACGGAAACCAGGGCGGCCGGACTCTACTGGCGGCTGCAGATCCCGGTCGCGGCCCGTCGCTCCAGCTACATCATTACCGACTCCGACCATGCCCGCCGTGAGATCGTCGAGATGTTCGCCGTGCCGCCGGAACGGATCGCGGTGACGCCGCTCGGTTATCCGCCGATCATGGATGCCCCCCCCGACCCGCAACGGGCGGCAGCCTTCAGGGAGCGGTTCAGTCTGCCGGATCGCTACATCCTCTACGTGGGCACCATCCAGCCCCGCAAGAACCTGGGCATGCTCATCGAGGCCTACGCCCGGCTCCGTTCAGGGGGTGACACCGGCCTGAAGCTGGTTATTGCCGGGAGAAAGGGATGGCTGTATGATACCCTCTTCGCCCGCATTTCCGAACTCAAGCTGGAGGAGGAGATCCTCTTTACCGGCTTCGTTCCGGACGACGACCTGCCTGACCTCTACGACGGGGCCGACCTGTTCGTCTACCTGTCGCTCTTCGAGGGATTCGGCCTGCCGCCGCTGGAGGCCATGTCACGGGGTATCCCGGTGGTCACCTCCGACACCACCTCACTCCCTGAGGTGGTGGGTGACGCGGGTATAACGGTGCCGCCGCAGGACCTGGATGCGGTTGTCGCCGGGATGCGGCGGGTTCTGACGGATTCTGACACTGCAGAACGGCTGCGGCTGTCCGGAACCGTCCGGGCCCGGGGATTCTCCTGGGAACGGACCGCCCGGGAAACGCTGGCTATCTACCGGCAGGTCGCCGGTGCACGGAGAACATGATATGACGGAACGTCGTAAGGATCTGTTGGCCCTGTCGGCCCTGCTGCTGCTGTTTATCGCCCTGTTTGCGAAGATCCTCTTTACGGGGCAGATTGTGCGGGCTCCCGACATCCTCAATGAATACTTCTGGACGGTGAAGGACATCCCCGGGGTGCCGCTGCTCGACCTGCTGAAGATCGATCTCTCAAACGCCGGGTGGAACATGCTGGTCA
This sequence comes from uncultured Geobacter sp., assembly GCA_964609805.1. GTDB lineage: Bacteria > Desulfobacterota > Desulfuromonadia > Geobacterales > Pseudopelobacteraceae > CAIPTY01. Next base: position 13,560 of record CAZSTJ010000030.1, read on the forward strand.
ACAGCGGTTACACCACGGAGGGGGGCGGGGCGTCGCAGCAGTTCCTCAAGTACCACAGCCTCATCTACTGGCTGATCCCGACACCGACCAACGTCGCCTGGTTCATGGTGCTGCACCTGGTATTCGGCGCCTGCGGCAGCTACCTCTACTGCCGCGCGGTCGGCTGCAGCCGGGTTGCCTCGTTCCTGGGGGGGGTCGTCTTCGGCTATTGCGCCACCAATGCGACCTTGATCAATGCCGGCCACGTCCTCAAGATTGCCACCATCTCCTATGCCCCGCTGGCGTTCTACCTGATCGAACGGGGCTTCCAGAGCCGGCGACTGATCTGGTTTCTGGCCACGGCCTTCACCCTGGCGTTCCAGTTCTTCAACTATCACTGGCAGATCGCCTTCTATACTTGCCTCTGCATGGGATGTTACGGGCTCCTCCGGCTTGCCGCCGAGCTGCCGTTATTCCGGCAGCAGGGTGATTACCGGCCGGTCAGGCGTCTGCTGCTGCTCAACCTGAGCCTGCTGGTCTTCTTCCTGTCGACGGTCTCCATCTCGCTCCTGCCGCTGGCCAACTGGTCCAAGGATACCAACCGGGGCGTGCAGAGCGGCGCGAACCAGGGGAAGGGTGGGCTGGAACGGGAAGAGGCCATGTCCTGGTCCATGCCGCCGGAAGAGCTGGCGACGTTTATCGTTCCGGGGATGTTCGGCTATTCCCGCCAGGAGGCGGGGGATGCACCGGGCAAGAATACCTACTACTGGGGAAGGATGCATTTTTCCCAGACCACCGACTATATGGGGATGCTTCCCTGGCTGCTGGTGCCGCTGGCGCTGATCTTCCGCCGTGACAAGTACACCTGGATCGCACTGACCGGGATTGTCGTGACCCTGCTTTTTTCCATGGGTAAATACACCCCGTTCTACAACTTCCTCTACGACCATTTCCCCGGCATCAACCGCTTTCGCGTTCCGAAGATGATGCTCTTCGGCACAGCGCTCAGTCTGGGGCTCCTGGCCGCCCGGGGGCTGGATTGTCTCCGGTCGGAGGAGGTCCGCAGGTCAGCGGCCTTCCGGCGGTACTGCACCGTCCTGGCGGGGCTGCCGGCCCTGCTGGCGTTGCTCTACCTCTGGATGCGCTGGGGGGGAAACCTGTGGATCGAATGGCTGCTGCCCCAGATCGCGGAGCCGACCCGTTATCAGCAGGGTGCGGAGCTGGTCATGGAGCGATGGTGGAACATGGCCGGCGAGACCGGACTGGCGGCCGCCTTTGCCGCCGCCTATGCCGGGGTGATGATCGCTGTTGTCCGTGAACGGCTTTCGATGAAGGTCGCGCCGCTGATCCTGCTGGCGATCCTGATCGTCGACATCGGCCGGGTCAACAGTCATTTCCTGCCGCTGGCGGAGATGCCGCATAAGGCCCGGGGGATCGTCACCCCGGTGATGGAGTACCTGAAGCGGGATTCGAAGGAGTACCGCACCATGCCGTTGGACGGTGACCCGCAGCAGTATTCGGCTGCCGGCATCCCCTCCTTCTTTTTTGCCATGCCGGTACAGCAGACCCGCTGGCAGGATATCCTGGACACCTTCGCCTACCAGACGGCGGTGCCCGACATGCTCGGCCTTAAGTACCTTGTGCTGCCGGCCTCCCAGTATGAACAGGATCAGAGCCCGTTCGGGACCAAGTACCTGCCGGTATTCCGTTCGCCGGACGGCAGTCAGATCGTGCTCCAGAATCAGCGGGTGCTTCCCAAGGGGTGGCTGGTCCCTACGGTGGCCGTCCTTGCCGACCGAAACAATCGACTGGCCACGCTCCTCAGCCCCGCCTTTGCCCCGGACCGGTTGGCACTGGTCGAATCACCACCCCCGATCGAGATGCCTCCCCCGAGTCTTGCCGGGACAATTCCGGGCACGGTGTTTACCAAGAAGTACGCCAATGAGGAGATCGTGCTGGAGGCCAGGGCAACGGCTAATTCCCTGCTGGTGACGAGTGAAAAGTACTACAAGGGGTGGAAGGCAACGGTTGACGGGAAACCGGTTGACATTTATCCGGTCAACCACGTGCTGCGCGGCGTGTATCTCACCCCGGGAACCCATACGGTCCAATTCACCTTCGACCCGCTGCCGTTCAAGATCGGTAAATGGCTGACACTGTCGTCGTTTGCACTCTTCGCCCTGATGCTGCTGCGTGAATGGCTGCAGCGGCGGGGGAGCACAGCCGGAAGGGATGAGGATGTCTCGACCGTCTCCGTCTGACGCTCTGGGACGACATGGCCTTGATATCCGGCAGCCGGAGCGAGGCTATCGATTCTCGCTGGATGCGCTGCTCCTGGCAGGGTACGCCAGGCTGCCCGAAGGTGCGGCCGTGGCCGACCTGGGGACCGGCTGCGGCATCATCCCGCTGCTGCTGGCCCGGACCCGTGCCGATGTCAGCTGTGTCGCGGTCGAGAGCAATCCGGAGATGGCCGCACTTGCTGGTGAGAATGCCCGGATAAACCGGCTGGAGGAACGGATCGAGGTCATCTGCGACGATATCCTCAACCATCGCTCCCGCTTTCCGGACTCCTCCTTTGATGTGGTCCTTTCCAACCCCCCCTTTCGCACCCCCCACAGCGGCAGAATCAGTCCCCATGCAGGCCGGGATGCGGCCCGGCACGAAACGAGCGCCGGGCTGGCAGACTTCCTCGCCGCTGCCAAGTATCTGGTGAAACCGTCGGGCAGGATCTGTTTCGTCTATCTCCCCTCACGCCTGGCGGAGCTGATCTCCTGTGCCCGCGACATGAAGCTTGCCGTGCTGCGCCTCCGCATGGTCCATGGGAATGAGCATGCCATTGCCAAGATCTTTCTCGTTGAACTGGCCAAGGGGCGTCGGGGGGAGCTGAAGGTGGAACCTCCCCTGTTCGTGCGTGACGCGTCGGGCAACTACACCGCCGAGGCGGCGGCTATCCTGGGGTGACGCTGCTTGCGGATTGCCGCCAGCGTAGCGCCAGAGCATAGGCAACATTGAGCGGCAGGGTCCACCAGAGTTGGACGGGCGAGCGTGAGAGCCGTTTGGCGATGCTCCCCGGCGAATAGAAGCGCTGTACCGCATGCCGGTAACCTTCCAGCAGTTCCGCCGGACTCATGCGATGAGGCCGGAACACCACATCTTCCCGCCCATTGTACCTGCTCCAGTCTCTCGTCAGTATCCTTCCTTCGGCAGTTAACCGTTCGAAAAGCGGGGTTCCGGGATAGGGGGTCAGGATGTTGAAGGTGGCGTTCTGTACACCGACCGCCTCCAGAAAATCGACCGTCTTGTCGAACACGGTGACGTCATCGTTATCGAAGCCGAACACGATGCCTGCCTGAACCGCGATGCCATGGGCGTGAATCCGCCTGATGGCCTGCTCATACCTCTCAACCACGTTGCTTGTTTTCGATACCTCATTGACGCTTGCCTGTGAAATGGACTCAAACCCGATGAACAATTGCTTGCAGCCGCTTCGGGCAGCCAGTGCAAGGAATTCGTCATCGAAAGCGGCATGAATGCTGGCCTGGCTGCTCCACCATTTTTTTCCGGACGATATGGAGCGGAAGAGGGACCTGGCATAGGGGATGTCGCAGGCAATGTCGTCGTCCCAGAATATTATGACCTTTCCGCGAAACGAGCAGAATTCACGGGCGACGTCCTCTATCGGCCGCCGTCGGATTCCTCCCGGATACATGACGTTAAGGGCACAGAAATCACAGTGAAACGAGCACCCCCGGGTAGCGAACAGCACCCCGGCGGTATGGTCCCTGCGGTGAAACAACTCCTTGCGGGCCAAGGGGGCATGCTCGAGAGAGGGAGGGTGCGAGACATAGCGGCGTTGATGCGTACCGGACTCGAAATCGGCGAGGAAGAGGGGCCATGTTGTCTCGGCTTCCCCGATAACGACGACATCGGCGTACTCCTGGGCCTCGTCCGGCATCAGGGTTACGTGGGGGCCGCCGAGTACCACGGTAACTCCCCGTTGGCGGAATGCAGCGGCCAAGCCATAGGCGTGCGGGGCACTCGGAGTATGGAAGGTCAGGGCAACCACGTCGACACTTGTTTCTGGATCGACAGGCTCTACATCCTCATCGATATGCTGGACCGTCCAGTGGTTCGGCACAAACGCGGCCAGATACGGCATGGTGATTTGCTGGAAGTTCAGGACGCGGGACCGACGCACCCTCCGGATGCCGGGAGCTGAGACGGTGATCAGGAGAAGACGGGGCGACGCATTGGCCATGGCGTGAGGTGGTACTCGTGGGGTGTCGTTGAAAAAAAAGCCTGCGCTGAATGATCAGGCAGGCTCTTAACTGATAATGACCGGTCTCGTTACCGTTTTACGAAAAGCACCAGCTCCATGGCTTCGCCGTCACCGACGCAGATCGGGAAACTGAGTCCGATGGTGCCGGCAGGAACCGGGATTCCGCCGGCGGGGGGGCGGATGGTTACCGGTGGGTTGATGTTGACCACCTTGCCGGATTGGGATGCCTTGGCAGCGATGTTGCCGCATACGACATTGACGAATTCCATGACCGTATCATCGAGGACCTCGACCGATTCGTTGTCGACCGTCTCTTCCTTGAGGATCGCCTTGGCAATATCCTTCTGGGTCTTCTCGGAAACCGAGATGAGATAGCGAGCCTCCACATCTCCCGAAAAGTCCATGGCGGCCATCATATGGCTGGACGCAACCGTTTCCACCACCTGGCACTTGCCGGCACGGAACTGAAGCCCGAGGACCCGGGTAATCATCTTGTAGGTCATGTCTGCCGACATCTCCCACATGGAACTGTCCGGGGTGCCGGAGGGGAGTTCGATCCGTTCCGAGGTGAATTTTGACTGGTCCATCTTGAAGGCAACCAGATGTTTCTGAAGCTGTTCGGCGGTCAGGGCACCAACCTGGACCAGCGCTTCACCGATGTAGAGGTGGCTGTTCTTCTGGCGGGTGATGATGTCGTCCATCTGCCCCTGGGTCAGGATGCCCATTTCCACCAGCATGTCGCCGAGTCTCAGGTCTTTCGTCATCTGGGCGGTGTGCGCGCGCTCGATGTCTTCCGGGGTGACATAGCCGAGCTTGAGGGCCATTTCACCGAATTTGATGTTTTTCTGTTCCTGCAGATCTATTGCCTGGAGCAGGGCCTCCCGGGATACAAGGTTTTGTTCCACAAGATACTGCCCGAAAAATTTAACGGCCATATCACATCCCCTTACGCTGTTTGGATTGATGGGTCAGAGCCTAGAGTTCACGCAATATACGCAGAACGTTTGCTGACTCGAAGGGTTTGGAGATCACATTCTTTGCACCCAGTTTGAGAGCCTCGGTGAACTTGTCGCCGACTCCCCCCAGCGACGTAACCATCACGACCTTGACATCCTTGTCGAGCACGGTCAGGCTGCGCAGAGCGGTCAGACCGTCCATGCCCGGCATGTTCATATCCATCAGGATGATGTCAGGATCCTCCGTGTGATTCATCTTGATGGCCTCTGCACCATTCTTGGCGTGGCCGACACAGGTGAAATCACCGGATTCGGCCACGATTTTCTCGAGCTGCCGCGCTACGGACAGACTGTCATCTACGACAAGAACCTTCTTCATACGGCTGTATTCCTCCTTGGTACATAAGACGGATTACGGTGCGAGACCGTATCCTGATTGAGATGACGAGCAAACTTACCTGAAAGTCGGTGAAAAGTCAAAAACCATGTTTACCTTTTCATGCCCTGCGAGACGTGCTATAAATGCTGAAAAATATTAAAGGAGATTTACCGCAATGCATGTATCACGCCAGAAATTGCTTGCAGTCGTAACCATGGCTGCCGTGCTGTTCTCCGAAGGGGCCATGGTGTTCGCTGCAGAGACCGCCCCGAAGGGCGAGGTGAAAAAAGCGGAGCCCTTCGCCGCAAAGTCCGAGTTGGTATCGGCCGCTCCGGCGATCGTTGCCCGGATTAATAATGCTACGATCACGTCAACCGAGCTCAGGCGGGCAGGGAAGGTCATTATGTCCGGGAAGCGCGGACTTGTGCTGACGCCGGAGCAGCAGAAAGAGATGGATCAGCTTGCCCTCCAGCAGCTGGTATCGGCAGAACTCCTTTACCAGGCCGGACAGAAGCTTGAGGTCAAGGACCTGGACAAGCAGGTTGAGGCAAAATATTCCCAAGGAAGGTCACGGTTTTCCAAGGAAGAGGATTATCTCAAGGCCCTGAAGGAGCTGGAACTGGATGACCAGGCGGTGCGTGACTACACCCGGCGCGACCTGATTATTTCCAACTTCATCGAGCAGACCATTATGCCGAAGGTAAAGGTCAGCGAAGAGGAATCAAAGAAGTTTTATAACGACAATCCGGACAAATTTTCCCGCCCCGAATCGGTCAAGGCGAGCCATATCCTCATCGGAGTAGATCAGAAGGCCACGGCCGAAGAGAAGAAGAGCGCAAAGGAAAAGACCGAGAAACTGCTGAAGGAGTTGAAGGGTGGTGCTGATTTTTCCGCCCTGGCCAAGGCAAACTCGACCTGTCCCAGCAGTCAGCAGGGGGGGGATCTGGGCTTTTTCGGCAAGGGGCAGATGGTCCCGCAGTTCGAACAGGCCGCCTATGCCCTTAAACCGGGGGAGATCAGCGACGTGGTTGAGACCCAGTTCGGCTATCACATCATCAAGCTGACCGAGAAAAAGGCGGCGGACAAGGTTGATTTCAAAGAGGCCCAGCCGCGGATCGATGAGTATCTCAAGAATCAGAAAATCAGTGCTGCGGTCAATGACTTCCTGACCGAAGCCAAGAAAACGGCAAAGATTGAAATTCTGCTGAAATAAAGACGTTAACGGTCCGTTCCTGTCGCCCCCGCATCCTGCCGGGGCGACAGGAACGTCAGTTAGCCCTTCTGATAGTCCTGCTTCTTCCTGACGATATCCCCTCAAACATGATTCTTCCCACGTATTCTCCATTCCGGTACAGATTCGTGTCCCCTACAGGCAGGTACTCCTTTCCCGGATTGTGCAGGGTAAACGAAAACGTATTCTGTACCCCGTTGCCGAACTGCGTGTCGGATACCTTCAGGGCGTATTCTGCCAGTCGCTGCCCCTGCGCAGCGGGGGGGTGAAACGGCGCCACAGTCGGCCCCGAGAGCGATGACGGCGAGGCCTGCAGCAGATACCCCGGATACGAGCCGTTGAATTGGCCGGAGAGGAAGAGCCGGGCGCTCGTGTCCCCATTCAGATAGAGATCATACAGCGGTGTCCAGCCGCTGCCGGTCACCGCGTAGCGCACCGTAACTTTGCCGCGGGACGGGGATATCCGCAGGCGGGCATGGGCCTGCCGTTCGGGTGTATCCTGTTTTGCCTCCGCAATCCGTTTGTCAAGGCGGCGCAACTCCTGTTCGGTCTTGCGCCGCGCGGTATAGACCGCTTCCAGTTGGGCGATGGCGAAGTCGGTCCCCTGACGGATCCCCTGCATCGGGTCCGGATTTGCCTTTGATTTGCGCGGTGCCTTGC
>CAZSTJ010000031.1:0-4988 GCA_964609805.1 uncultured Geobacter sp.
GCCACGGACTCTTTCAGATAGGTCTCGACGGTCTTGGATGCGTCACCGTTGAAAGGCTGGGCAAGCATGGCGTCCACGTCGGCCGGTGAGGTGGCCAGGATGTGCTGGCCGATGCTGGCGACAAAGGCCTGGAACTTGTCGTTCTTGGCTACGAAGTCGGTTTCGCTGTTGATCTCCAGCAGGGCCCCGCTCTTCAGGTCGTCGGAGACGAATGCGGCGACCATACCTTCGGTGGCGGCACGGCCGGCCTTCTTGGCGGCGGCGGCAAGCCCTTTGGTACGCAGGAAATCGACGGCTTTCTCGAAATCACCGCCGGTCTCTTCAAGCGCCTTTTTGCAGTCGAGCATGCCGGCGCCGGTGGATTTTCTCAATTCGTTGATCTGTGCAGCTGTAACGGCCATTCTATCCTCCATCCCCGTGGGGGGAATATTTTATTAGTGGTAATGTGAAGCGGGTACGGCTTATTCGGCTGCTGCTTCGGCAGCCTCTTCGCCGCCCTCAACCTCTTCGTCCTTGGACTGGACCGCGTTGCGGGCCTGGATTCCTTCGAGGACGGCGTCGGCCATCTTGGCGGTCAGCAGGCGGATGGCGCGGATAGCGTCGTCGTTGCCCGGGATGACGTGGTCGATCGGGTCCGGATCGCAGTTGGTGTCGACGATGGCGACGACCGGGATGCCGAGCTTGTTGGCTTCCTGAACGGCGATCTCTTCATTTTTGGGGTCGATGACGAACATGAGGCTCGGCAGTTTGGACATCCCCTTGATGCCGCCCAGGATTTTCTGAAGCTTCTCCCGCTCTTTGTTGAACTGGAGGGCCTCTTTCTTGGTGTAGGCGTCAACGGTGCCGTCTTCGAACATGGTGTCGAGGCGCTTGAGGCGGTCGATGCTCTGCTTGACGGTGGAGAAGTTGGTCAGCATGCCGCCCAGCCAGCGCTGGTTGACGTAATGCATGCCGCAGCGTGCTGCCTCTTCGGCAACCGAGTCCTGGGCCTGTTTCTTGGTGCCGACGAAGAGGACGGTGCTGCCGTCCTGGGCCGATTCCTTGACGAAGTTGTAGGCGGATTTGAAGTAGCGGACGGTTTTCTGCAGGTCGATGATGTAGATGCCGTTACGGGCCCCGAAGATGTAGGGTTTCATCTTGGGATTCCAACGCTTGGTCTGGTGGCCGAAATGGACGCCGGCCTCCAGCAGTTCCTTCATGCTGATACTAGACATACTCTTTCTCCTTTGGTTTGTCCTCCGCCCCGTAAATCCCCGCACGTCACAAGGGACACCGCCGGTCCTGCCAGGGCGTGTGAAATGAAAAGCGTTATTTTATATCACAGTGATTTTGTCGAAGGCAAGCGAAATTCAAGCGAATCTACTTGATTGCTCCCAGAGGACAACTCTCGCTGCATCTGCCGCAGCGGGTGCAGCGTTCGGGGAAGCGGATGCGGGCGGTTTTGCGGTGACCGATCGGGTCGAGGGTGATGATGCGGGGGGGACAGGCGGCGACGCAACGGCCGCAACCGCTGCAGCGTCCCCCGTCGATGCGGGGAAGCTCTCCGGCGGGAGTGGTCAGAGACCCAGCTCCAACTGCTGCCAGGTGAACTCCGGCTTGGCCTGCTTACGGGCAAAAGGGTAATAGCGGGGGCAGCTGGCCACCACGGCGTTGGCGATCTGCTTGCACGTGCGGCGGCACGATCCACAGAGCTTGTTGGCGGTTACTATGCGGGATGCGGTTTTCTTGGTCATGGCGCGTTCCCTCTCCAGTCGGCAGGCTGCCGACGAAAAATGGGGCGAACCGCGGGTTCGCCCCATCATGCACTCTACTCGATGATCTTCACCCACCCGAAGGGGTCGGCGACCCTGCCGGTCTGGATGCCGGTGAGGGTGTCATACAGCTTCTGGGTGATAGCTCCTACCTTGCCGCCGGTCAACTGCAGGCATTCATCCTTGTAACAGAGCTTGCCCACCGGGGAGATGACCGCAGCTGTGCCGCTGCCGAAGGCCTCGGTTACCTTGCCGGAGCGGATGTCGGCAACAAGTTCGTTGACATCGATCCGGCGCTCTTCAACCTTGTAACCCAGGGTGGGGGCCAGCTTGAGGACCGAATCGCGGGTGATGCCGGACAGTATTGAACCGTTGAGTGCCGCGGTAACGATGGTGTCGCCATAGACAAAGAACATGTTCATGGCCCCGACCTCTTCAATGTAGCGCTGCTCCCTGCCGTCCAGCCAGAGCACCTGGTCGTACCCCTTCTTCTTGGCCAGCAGTCCGGCCTTGAGGGAACTGGCGTAGTTGCCGCCAGTCTTGGCTTCACCGGTACCACCCGGCACGGCGCGGACGTAGTGGTCTTCCACCAGGATGCTGACCGGATTGAAACCGGCGGCGTAGTAAGCACCGACCGGCGAGAGAATGACGAAGAAGTAGTAATGGCTGCTCGGATGGACACCCAGCATCGGGTCAACGGCGATCATGGCCGGCCGGATATAGAGCGAGGTCTCCGGGGAGCCGGGTATCCAGTCCCTTTCCAGCGAAACCAACTGCTCAACCCCTTTGAGAAACAGCTCTTCCGGTACTTCCGGCATGCAGAGCCGCTCGGCGGATTGCTGGAACCGGCGGGCATTCATCTCGGGGCGGAAAAGGGCGATGCGGCCATCGGGCCATTTGTAAGCCTTGAGCCCCTCGAAGATTTCCTGGGCGTAGTGAAAGACTGCGCATGACGGGTCGAGGACAAAGGGGCCGTAGGGCTCAATGCGGGCGTCGCACCATCCCTGGTCCGCTTTCCATTCAATAACCAGCATCCGGTCGGTAAACAGTTTGCCGAAACCAAGCTTGCTCTCGTCCTTTACCTTTTCCTTCATCTTCTCCGCCCGCAGCGGCAGCACCTTGATGTCCATGGTCGACAAATCTCCAATCGGTCAGGAATGTTATCTGATTTTATTATCATATCCGGCGGAGTTACGGCAAGGCGAAAAACATTGTTGACAAAACGGAACCAATCTGTTTTAGTGCCGCCACTTATAGCGCCTAACTATTTAAAATAGCTGAATATTTTTAGTATTGCTAAATATTTTCAGTGTGGATTACGACCCGTTCAGAACATTTACCCAACCTGGAGGAGAAGACATGCCGAAACAGAAATTCCGCAAAGTAATGGCCGCCAACCGCGGCGAGATTGCCATCCGCATTTTCCGCGCCTGTACCGAACTGGGCATCGGAACCGTGGCCATCTATTCGGAGGAGGACAAACTCTCCCTCCATCGCTACAAGGCGGATGAGGCCTACCAGGTCGGTAAGGGCAAGGCCCCCATCGATGCCTACCTGGGGATCGACGAGATTATCAAGCTGGCCATCAAGGCCGATGTTGATGCAATCCATCCCGGTTACGGCTTCCTGGCCGAAAACGCCGAATTTGCCGAGGAGTGCCGTGTCAACGGCATCACCTTCATCGGTCCCGATTCGGACATGATGCGTGCCCTGGGAGACAAGGTTGCCGGCCGTAAGGCTGCCATCGCCGCCGGGGTCAACGTGGTTCCCGGCACCGAGGATCCGATCGAGAAGGAAGAGGAGGCCCTCAAGTTTGCCAAGGAGTACGGCTACCCGATCATCATCAAGGCATCAGCCGGCGGCGGCGGGCGCGGCATGCGCGTGGCCAACAACAAGAAGGAGCTGTTGGAGGGGCTGGTGGCTGCCGCCAGCGAGGCCAAGGCCTCCTTCGGCAACGCCGAGGTCTTCCTGGAGCGCTACCTAGCCAACCCCAAGCATATCGAAGTCCAGATCATGGGGGATAACCACGGCAATCTGGTGCATTTCTTCGATCGTGACTGCTCCGTGCAGCGCCGCCACCAGAAGGTGGTGGAATTCGCCCCCTCTCTCTGCCTGACCCAGACCCAGCGGGACGAGATCTGCACGGCGGCCCTCAAGATCGCCGGTCAGGTCAAGTATCGTAACGCCGGTACCGTCGAGTTCCTCGTCGATCAGGAGGGGCAGCACTACTTCATCGAGATGAACCCCCGTATCCAGGTGGAGCATACGGTTACGGAGATGATCACCGGGCGCAACCTGGTCAAGAACCAGATCCTGGTAGCCTGCGGCCACAAGCTCTCCGACCCGGAGATCAATATTCCGAGCCAGTCCGCCATCGACATGCGCGGTTTCGCCATCCAGTGCCGCATCACGACTGAAGATCCGGCCAACAACTTTGCCCCGGACTTCGGCACCCTTACCACCTACCGCTCCGCCGCCGGCTGCGGCGTGCGTCTCGATGCGGGTAATGCATTCACCGGCGCCAAGATCACCCCGCACTACGACTCGCTGCTGGTCAAGGTGAGCGCCTGGGGGCTGACCTTTAACGAGGCGGCCAACATCATGCACCGCTCCCTGCAGGAGTTCCGTGTCCGCGGCGTCAAGACCAATATCGGCTTCCTGGAGAACGTGGTTACCCACCCGGTCTTCCTCAAGGGGAACTGTGACACCTCCTTCATCGACAAGCACCCCGAACTGCTCCACTTCCGCGAGAAAAAAGACCGTGCCAGCAAGGTGCTGACCTTCATGGGTGAGGTCATCGTCAACGGTTCCCCCGGGGTGGCCAAGCCGCTCAAGTCGGCCGAGCTGATCGAGGCACGGGTGCCGGAGGTGGATACCAATCGTCCCCGTCCTGCCGGCAGCAAGGATCTCTTCATGCAGCTGGGGGCCGAAGGGCTCTCCAAGTGGATCCTGGAGCAGAAGAAGCTTCTGATCACCGATACCACCATGCGTGACGCCCACCAGTCCAACCTGGCCACCCGCGTCCGCTCCTACGATATCCTCAAGATCGCCGAACCGACCTCCTACCTGGGTTCCGATCTCTTTTCGCTCGAGTGCTGGGGGGGCGCTACCTTCGACGTCTCCATGCGCTTCCTCCGCGAGGATCCCTGGCAGCGCCTGCACAAGCTCTCCGAACTGGTGCCGAACATCCTGTTCCAGATGCTGCTGCGCGGCTCCAACGCCGTCGGCTACACCAAC
>CAZSTJ010000031.1:4998-20773 GCA_964609805.1 uncultured Geobacter sp.
CGATCCGACGCGGGACAAGTATCCCCTGGAATACTACGTGAACATGGCCAAGGAGCTGGAGCAGATGGGCGCCCACATCCTGGCCATCAAGGACATGGCAGGCCTGCTCAAGCCGATGGCCGGCTACAAGCTGGTCAAGGCCCTCAAGGAGAACATCGGCATCCCGGTCCATCTCCACACACACGATACCTCCTCCAACGCCGGTGCCATGCTGCTCATGGCCAGTCAGGCAGGGGTGGATATCGTCGATGCAGCCCTGTCGTCCCTGTCGGGACTGACCGCCCAGCCGAACCTGAACGCCCTGGTGGCGGCACTGGAAGGCTCCGAGCGCGACCCGCTGGTCAACGCCGCCGGTCTGCAGAAGCTGTCCAACTACTGGGAGACGGTGCGCGATTACTATGCCCCCTTCGAGTCCGGCCTCAAGTCCGGCACGGCCGAAGTCTATCACCACGAGATCCCGGGGGGGCAGTACTCCAACTACAAACCGCAGGTGGCCGGTCTCGGCCTGATCGAGCGCTGGGACGACTGTAAGGAGATGTACCACAAGGTCAACATGATGTTCGGCGACATCGTCAAGGTGACCCCGTCATCCAAGGTCGTCGGCGACATGGCCATGTTCCTGGTGAAGAACAACCTGGAGCCGGAGGATGTCTTCACCTCCAAGGAAGAGCTGGCCTTCCCCGAGTCGGTGGTCGGCATGTTCAAGGGGATGCTGGGCCAGCCGTATCAGGGGTGGCCGCAGGAACTGCAGAAGATCATCCTCAAGGATCAGCAGCCGATCACCTGCCGTCCGGGCGAACTGCTGGAGCCGGTGGACTTCGACGAGGAAAAACTGAAACTGGAGGAAAAGCTGGGGCACCGGATTGATGACAAGGCGCTGATCTCGGCCATCCTCTACCCCAACGTCTACCCGGAGTTTGACCGTCATCGCCAGGATTACTCGGATATCTCCGTTATCCCGACCCCGATCTTCTTCTACGGCCTGGAACCGGGGCAGGAAACCTCCATCGACATCGAACCGGGCAAGACCCTGATCATCAAGCTGAATGCCATCGGCAAGGTGCAGGCCGACGGTACCCGTGCGGTCTACTTCGAACTGAACGGCAACAACCGTTCGGTGGTTATCCGCGACCAGTCGGTACAGACCGATGAGGCGGTGCGGGAGAAGGCCGACAAGGGGAATGCCTGCCACATTGGTGCCCCCATGCCGGGCAAGGTGCTCAAGGTCTGTGTCAAGGGCGGCGACGAGATCAAGGCCGGGGACGTGCTGATGGTGACCGAGGCCATGAAGATGGAGACCAACATCAAGGCCAAGGCCGATGGAAAGGTGGCGGATGTGAAGTTCAAGGAAGGTGATAAGGTGGAGAAAGAGGACCTGGTCATCGTTATGGCTTGAAGGCTTCGACAAATGACCGTCTGCGGCGTTGCTCCTCGGATCGGACATTCAACGTAGCGCTCCGTTCCTCCGGTGCGCCTGGCATACGGAACATTTCTCGAAGCCGTTGGAAAACAATAGAGATAAACACGAGCGCCCCGCTCCGGGAAATCCGGAACGGGGCGCTCGTGTTATATAGCTTTGGAGGGGTGTCTAGAACCGGTAGCCGATACTCATGCCCAAGAGGTGGAGGTCGGCGTTGTAGGTGCCGTTGGCAGTTCCGCCAATCGTGCTGCCGACGCTGTTCAGCTTTTTTCGTTCTTCCTGCAGCTGGTAGGCGTAGCTCAGGGCAAGCGTGACCCGGTCGAGGTTCATCTCGCTGCCGATGCAGAACAGATGCGTGTTGGCATCGGGGACTGCCGGTTCGAACGTGTCGTCCGGCACGGGGTTCCAGCCGTACAGGTAACCGGCCAGCAGGGCGACGTTGTCGTTCAGGCGGTATTTCCCTCCGATATTTACGGCAAAGGTGTCGTGCCAGTTTTTGGGATAGGTGAACGAGGAACTGCCGGCAACAGGCTGATCCAGGGTCAGGCTCAGTTGCTTGTAGGAACGCCAGTCCTCCCAGCGGAAGCCGGTCTCGATGGTGAATTTGTCTCCGCTTTGGTAGGCCACGCCGGCCATGAGCTGCCGCGGGAGTGTGATGCTGGTTTTGCCGCCGGTAGTGGGAAAGGTGCCTGTCAGCAGGGGTGAGGGCAGGTCGAAGCTGACCGTGCCGGTGACATCGACGTCCACCTCGCTCCGGTAGGATGCCCCCATTGAGATTCCGTTCCCTGCATTGTAGGCGATGCCCAGATTATAGCCGACGCCGACCCCGTCCCCCTTGAACTTCTGATATGCATCGGGGAGCGTTATCCCGAACGGGTTCGGGTTCAACAGGATCTTGTTTTCAAGGAGAGCGTCAAGCACGATAACGTCGAGCCCTGCTGCGAACGAGAGTGAGGGGGTAATTCTGTAGGAAACGGCAGGGTTGACGTTGTAGGTCTCGATCTTCGAAGTGGTTGCAATGTACCGTCCCTCCCAGGTGCCGTTCCACTGCGTACCGAGCCCGAAGGGGTTGAATACCCCCAACCCGGCACTGATACGGTCATTGAACTGATGGGTTACATAAAACGTGCTGGGGAAGTAGACCGTATCCTCTGTCGAGGCTGTGATACCGGTTGATTCGCTCCTGAAGTCCCTCGAGGGGAAGAGCAGGGTTGTGCCGATTTCAACCTGGGTCCCCGGCAGTGTACTGATAAGCGCCGGGTTGAAGAACATGGCAGAAGGGCCGTCGCTGTGGGCGATTACGGCGTCTGCCTGGCCAAGTGCGGAGGCACCCTGGGTGAAGATGCCGAACCCTGAACCGTAGGAGAGGCGGGGTGACGCTGTTGTAACCAGTGCTGCAACGATGATGGCGGCGGATATCCACCCGTTGATTCGAATCATTTGTTCCTCCTCATAAGTAATTAAATGCAATTCTGCCGTCACCCGGGCAGCAGCGGCTGTTTATTCATAAGTGAGATGATTGTTTTGACGGATACAGTATGATATATATAAAAAATATAATTACAGCAAATTAATAATAGCGGGGTGGTGCGTGAGCATATCGACCTACATTATGGAACACGAAGCGGAAGCCGTTCGCCTGGATATGAAGACAGATGCTCACCGGGTCTGTCTCCAGGCGCGATGGGCCGGCATCAGGCCCGGTATGCGGGTGGCTGATATCGGTTGCGGTTCAGGAAAGACCACCTCGTTTCTGCATGACCTGATACAACCGGGCGGCGAGATCGTAGGTGTTGATGCATCGGCTTCACGTATCAGCCATGCCGTGGAAAGGTACCGGGTGCCTGGCATCGAGTTTGTGTGCCGGGACATGAACCAGCCTTTGGACGATCTGGGACTGTTCGATTTTATCTGGGTCCGTTTTGTGCTGGAGTATCATGCTTCAAAAAGCAGTGACATTGTGGCTAGTCTGTCCCGCATGCTCAAACCGGGAGGGATCCTCTGCCTGATAGACCTGGACAATAACTGTCTGGGGCATTTCGGGCTCGATGAACGGCTTGAGAATACGGTCAGCAATATCATCAGCACCCTGGAGAAAGATTTTGATTTCGATCCGTATGCCGGCAGAAAACTCTATTCTTATCTATATGCCCACGGTTTCAATGATATTGCCGTTGAAGCAGCGGCCCATCACCTCATCTATGGCGAACTGGAAGAGGTAGATGCTTACAACTGGGGGAAAAAGGTAGAGGTGGCGGCAAAACGTTCGGGATACCGGTTTGATGAATATGATGGCGGCTACGATGAGTTTGTCGAGCAGATCATGAGCTTCTTTGCGAACCCCGGAAGATTCACCTACACACCGATAATCCTGTGTCGGGGGGTTAAACCGTGTTCGTCGTGATGTTGCGCGACACCCCGGTTGACTCATGTCTCAAAGTCCCTTGATCGGCCTGAAGCGGACAGTTGCCGGCGCCGCAGGTATTCAGAAATGTTTCCAGGACGTTTTCTGTCACTTCGGTGAATTTCAGGATCTCCACGCCAAAACCTGCCGGGTATGCCGGCTTGTTGAGTGCATCTTTCCGGTTAACCCAGGCAATCCGGCCGCTGACGGTCAATGCCGGCCGGTTCTCTCCCAGTGAGATGGACAACTCTACCGGCAGCCCTTTTGATATCCCGTCATCCTCAGTTGCTACATACAGACCGCGCATGCTGATATCTTCGCTGACTGCAGTGCCATTTCTGTCGCCGAGTCTGAAAACTACCGGTATTCGGTTGCGAATTCTGGGCTCCTGCTGTTGCGGGCAGACCGGTTCCGATAGGGCAGTCGGCATGTTTTTGAGGTACCAGGTAATAAATGCATCTACGATCCGATGATCGAACAGGGTTCCCCGTGCCTCACGGAGAAGCTGCAGGGCATAGTCGATCGGCATCGGGTCGCGATAATGGCGTTTGGCGGTGATTGCTTCGAAGTAATCGGCCACCGCAATGATTTTGGCTCCAAGAGGAATGTCCGGCCCCATGAGGCCGCAGGGATAGCCGCTGCCGTCCACCTTTTCATGGTGAGCCCCGGCGATTTCAGGAATCCGGCAATACACCCCTTCAAAATTAATCCGTGACAGAATCTCCCTGGTTTTCTCCGCATGGGTCATGACCACTTCATACTCATCCGGGGTGAGCTTCCCCTCTTTTTTCAGTATAGCGTCAGGGACACCTATCTTACCGTAATCATGCAGGAGGGCCGCTACCCGGATCACCTCCCGCTCCTCCCGTGACAGATCCAGTTGATTGCAGATCCCGACGGAATACTCGGTGACCTTTTCAGAATGACCGGCGGTCAATGAGTCCCGGGCATCGATGCTGGCTGCCAGGACCTGCAATACCGAATTGAACTGCCGCTCTTTGGACTCGATCAGCTCGACATTTCGCAGGCTGATTCCGATGACGGATGCGATCCCCATCAGCCGGCTGATATCGCTTTCGACCAGGGTTCTCTTTGTGTTGACATTGTCTACGGCCAGTAATCCGACGGATCTGTCTTCAGATATGATCGGGCAGCAGATGAACGATTGGGTCCCTATTTTTCGTACAAACCGGAGGCTCTGGGGCGAAAGGGTCTCTTCGATCTCGTTCAGGTCATTGATAAGAAACGGCCGCTGCTCACGGAAGGAGACGACGAAGACCCCCCGTGAGCTGGGACGGTCGAGGTGAAATGACACGGAATCAAGCAGGTCGCGCTGCTCCGGTGAATAGCCGTAGCCGGCCTGCAGCACCAGCTGGTTCCTCTCGCTGTTGGTGAGGAATATGAGCCCCCGGTCGAAATCCAGCCTGTTTTCCAGGATATTGATCAGGAGTGCGAGGATCTGTTCCCGGTTGGTGCAACTGCTCATTATCTGCCCGATCTCATTGGTCATCAGGGCATTGTTGTAGTTTGAGTTGATCTGCTCGATCAATTTGTCCGAGGAATCTGATGTGTTAACCAGGGAGGCCTTTAATTCGTTGCGTTCACTTGCGGCAACGACTACGGCAAAGAACAGAACCACCGGAACAAAGAGGTGCATGAGTTCCTTGAGAATGGCCCACTGCCCCATTGCACCCAGTATCACAGAAATCAGGACAAACACGAACGTCGCGACCGTTCCGACTTTCCGGTAGACGAGGGAGCGCGAACTTTCCCAGGTAACGACATAACGACAGGCTTCCGCTCCATGGAATATACATTCACGGTGTTCTATTCGGGGGGGCTTGTAGCCGTAAATCATCACGATCGCTTCGAAAAAGCCGATCCGGTTTTCGCACTGAAAGCTCCTTTCCGAGACCCCCTCATGAGGGGTGACGATGATTTCCACGCTGTTTGTGGAGAGCTTTCGGGATTCGTAGCGCGAGGACCGCGTGAAATTGGATGTTACCTTGCTGATTATCTCGAACGCATTGGCCGGCCCGACAAATCCGAGCACGTACTGCCGCATGATGCCGATGGTATCCGGCGATGCCGCGTAGCTGCCGGCCTCCCGGGCAATATGCTGGTTGCCGGTCAGCTTAACGGTATTTTCGTAGAACCGGTCGATCTGTTCCTGGGTGAACCAGTGTCCCTGGTCAGCCACCTCATACGCCTTCATGTCGGCGCTTTTCAGCAGGTTGTTGATGTTGATAAAGCTGTAGCGCGACTTGATCAGCCGGATATAGGTGTCTATTATTCGACTGTTATAAAGCGGTGCGCTCATGGGTGATGATCCCCGTTGCCGCCGTGGCTGTCATCAGTGGCGTGATATGAGTGATCATGATGGAAGAACGTGTCGCAGAACATGAAGTAGCTGTCCGTATACTGCATGTTCAATATCCAGAGAGAGTAATGTTTTTCAACAGGCAGGGCATTTGCCTCTGCATAGGCTTGCGGATACACCAATACCGGCATCTCTTCCTGTTCGTACCCCGTGGCAACCAGTGCAAGTGCTGACTCGAGCGTCGTGCGGGGCGTTGTTTCGTCAAGTACGATGACCGTTGTGCTGCTGGTCAGGTTTGCCATGTTGAAACCGATGTCGGTAATGTCGGCGATAATGACGGCTTTGAGTTCGTCGCCCTCCAGGAGAGAGTAAAGTCGCTTTTCCTTTTTCAATCCCAGCCTTTCATACTCCTGTGCCAGCAGATCGTGATCTGTCTGCAGAGCATGGAGATCAAAGGCATCAAGCATCAGCCCCCCGGAATTGAATCGATAAAAACTGTTCAGTTCACCGAAATCCCGGGGACGGATTCCGGACAGGTGCCAGGGTTCGGGCAGCGGGGCTGAATCAGCATCGGCTCGTTTATAGTGAAAATAGCAGAATGTATCGATCGAGCTTCCTTTGGTGTCGTTCAACTGCTGGGCAAAGCCCCCGAAGATACGATTGGGAAACTTGTTTTCCGGTCTGAAATAACAGTACACATATTTGAGGTGGGCGGCGCTGAGATGGTGCAGTTCGTTGATGTAGTTACTGATCTGCTTCAACACCACCATCCCTGCTTTCATGGATTCTGACTTGACAGCGGCGTGGTGATGAATCATCCAGGCGTTTTCGTAAAACCGCACCATGGCCAGATGGCCGAGCATGTGACCGTTCTTCCGGTAGGTGAAGTGCCGGGCTATGCTGGGATTCTGATGGTACAGCCGTTCATAGGTTTTTTTGATCACCTGCTTGTTCGCCTGGAAATAGGCGTATTTGGCCGGATAGATGAATCCGGTTTCGAAAAAGAAATTCCAGAGGGCATCCATATCTACGGTCGTGTCTATGTAGGTGCCCTTGTTTTCTGCCTGCTGCAGCAGCGACAGAAGCGTAATCTGATCGTTCATATCCATGTTGAGAATGGTCATGCCGCATCGGACGGAATGATCCTGGTGCCCGGTCTGCTCGGTACGGTAGACGACCTGTGCCTGGCATTTGATGCTGAACCGGCAGGAAAACTGCAGTTCAAGCTCTGGAATCACCAATCCGGCAAACAGGAGCGATTCGGTTTCGCTCTCCTCTACGGAAAAGCCGGCCCCGGAAATGTCCTGAACCTTCAGATTGACGATGGTGCCCGAAAGCGGGTGCTGGAACACCACATTGGGAGACGGGATCAGCCGGTGCCGTGTGCTGCGGAATTTCTTCGGTTTGAAGCGTTGAAAGCATGTCTTGAGCGGCCTCAGTACGAAGATGCTGTCCGACAGCTCGGATTCATGCCGTATGACCTCGCATTCACCCGAATAGAGCAGGTTGTGGCCGGAAAACATCTGGATGGTCACCGGCTGATCGCAGTTCAGCCACTGAAAGGAATTTCTGGGGGAGGTTGATATGTGAGCGCAGAAAGATACCGGGCTGACATCGATGAGGGTTCCGTCGTACAGTGCCCCGTGCTGGCTGATCAAGACAATGATTCCATGGCAGGGATGACGGACCATCTTTCTGCACCGTATCTCCTGGCACATCTCCGGCAGCATCGTACTGATCCCCTGCTCGTTGATGATGACCAGGTCGGGACGGACGATCAGGCATTTGTGGCCGTCGTTGATAAGAATGTTCTCAAAGGTGTGCAGTCGCAACAGGGCGATGTCGGGTGGCTCTGCCCAGAGGCATTCCAGACGGTCGCCGGCACAGGGGAGCGGTTGCGCCGGAACGGAGATAAAGGTTCCGTACTTGTCATGTCTGAAGGTAACCAGGAGTGTCCGGTCTGAAAAATTGAGATAATTGAGTTTGTTTGTCAGAGCGCTTTTGCTGATCCCTTTTGATGTGACGGAATCAGCGCCTGTGCTGTCGCGGGTATCCTGATATGATGATTTGAGGCTATCCATGCTGTTCCCTATGGAGAACCAGATCGGACATGATTCGTCAAACTGGACAGGTATCCGGACTAAAATGTCCGGTGTTAATGGTGTAATCGGGCGATTGGTGAAGTGGGATAATTATCAATAGCACATGTTCATAAAATTTATAACATTAATACCATATAATTATATGCTCTGCAAGCGCAATGCGGTGGAAGTGCGATGTTATCGGGGGCTTTCGCTGCAGGGACTGAACTCCGGCCGGAGGGCGCAGCCTGCTGCAGTCTCGGCATGCATAAGACAATCGGGTGGAAGGGGGCGATCGATGCAAACAGGTCACCGGATTCCCGGTTCAGGGGTTGGAGTTGGGGGAGTTAATCTTCAGCTGTCATGGGGACCTGTTCCTTGTCGCTGTAATAATAGGCAAACTTACAGTCATGCAGGATGATATGTCTGACCAGCCAGTCTTTGAGGAACAGGAGCATCCGTGAATTGAACGGCTGTTCTCCTGCCTTGAATCGCCGTTCAAATACCTCGAGTTCTTCCAACAGCAGCTCATGCTGCTCCTTATGGGCATCGAAGTCGGGATAGTTGTTGAACATAAGGAACTTCTCTTCTGATTCGAAGTGCGCCCGAATATAGCGGGACAGGCGCTCAAGGGATTCATGGACAGCCCTTTTCTGCAACTCGCCCTTATACAGCAGGGCCAGTGCCATGTCGTTGATCAGGGATACGAGCAGTTTGTGTTCGTTGTCGATGGAGGGAATGTTCAGAACATAATCTTCAGACCAGTGCATGGAGGTCACGGCACGTCCTTTCGCCCACGTAGCGGTATTTAAGTAAATTAGTTGTTGTTTAGGTTTAGCAAATGAGATGCCACTTTTGTCGGTGAGCGTTTTTTGGGAGTGTGATAGTCAATGTGACTGAAAATAAGGTTGTTGTAATACAGCTGGTGCTGTTTGATGGATGAAAGGTTGTTTAAGGCAGGGTGCAAAAATGCTGGCAGCGGTTAGGGATAGTCAATAAATACTGGCAGGCTGCCACCGCCGGTGACAGGCTGCCAGTGCAGAGGCTGCGGTTAAAAGCGGCGCGGCGGTGGAGGGGCATAGCCGCCGTTGTCCCACAACCGGTTCGAGTAGCGGCGTGGCGGGATATCGCAGCTGATGATGCCCAGTTTGCACAGGGTGGCCCGCCACTCGTACTTGATATGGATCGTTTCGGCGGCGTGTCGTTCCGGCTCAAAGGTGACGGTCCGTACCGGTGAGTATTCCTCATGACCGTAGCCGGTACCGGCCCGCTCCATGGCTTTCATTTCGGATTTGGCGGCACGGTTGCGGGCCGGTTCACCCGTGGGTGCCGGTGCTGCCGCCGGAGGGGCAGCAGATTCGGACCGGTCTGCAAAGCCCGCGGCACCCTTGCCTAGGCGGTCGCGCTGCCCTGAAGCACCGGGCTGCGACTGGACCATGGGGCGTGGCGGGATATACGGCCGCACCTCGGGATAGGCGGCCACCGAGATGACCCCCATGGCGCTCTCATCACCAAAGGCTGCCGCGTAGGAGTCCGGTACGTCAGTGAAGTAGAAACGGTTTACGCTGTCGTTCGTGGAGCGCCACCCGGTAAACTGCCCCGATTCGTACGGCTCAAGGATGTACATCCGTTCCCCGTTTTTCAGCCATGATTTGCCGCCGCTGATGATGTTGCGCCCGTCGACGGCGATCACCAGTCCCACCCGGCGGTTGAGCCGGTTTGTTACCTCGATGCGGTAGTGGTCTCCCTTGACCGCCTCGGCATAGAACTTCTTCAGGTTGTGACGGTTCTTCACCGGGTAGGTATGCAAGGTCCTGCCGTCATCGGTGACGACCCGTACCTCGACCGATTCCCCGATGCTTCCTCCCCATGCCGTTGCGGCACACATAACGATTGCGATTAGTACTGCGGAGATGGTTTTCATGGTCTGTTCCTCCTGGTCAGGTGTGATTCGTTACTACCTTTGACCGGAGGGGCTGGTGAAAAGTTCCCGATATTTTTCTGCATCGGTACATTTCTGACAAAGATGAAAAAAAACGGGGAGAGGCAGCCTGCCTCTCCCCGCCTGACGTGAGATTGCGTTGTAGTGATAGTTATTGCCGGGGGGCCTCGGCGTATTCAATGGCGGCCCCGTCCCGCAGCCTGGCCATAAGGGCGGCGTGTACCATCTCGGCAGGCGGTCTTTCCTCTTTTCGCTGATGAATCAGGAAGAGATGGACCCCGCCGTCACCCGAGATCAGGGGAGACAGATTGCCGGGCTTGAGATCCCGGGCCTCTTCCGGGATCACCTCGTAGGGGTATTCTTCATGGTCGCCGATATGCCACATGGCGCTATCCAGCTTCATTTTTGCGAATGCCTGGGGGATCGTGGTGCCATTGGCTACCATCTCCCTCATCTGCGTGATCTTGGCCCGCCCCTCCATGAGCTCCGTTTCGATCTCGGCATCCTTCAACCAGGCATGATCGACTACCAGTGTCATCTGTGCAGGGGGGATGTCCAATGCCATGACCGTGGCCAGAGAGTATTCGATGTTGTTTCGCATCTCTTTGGACCAGGTGCCGGTGGGCGCCTCGATGCTGAAGGTTGCAGCCGCCGCCCGGATGAGATAGAGGTCGATGATGTTTTCCAGGGTTTCCTCGCGGGGGAGTCCGCCGGTCATCATATAGGCGTACAACTCCTTGTACCGTATCTCCTGGCCGTTGACGGTTGCGACCAGCGGATTCTGATCGTTTTCGTCGGCTCCGGCAATGCAGCTGCCGGCCATGATGAGTACCGCCAGGAAGAGGAACGTACGGAAGATAATGCCCCGTAAAAATAAACAGATACCGCAAAACGATAGAGAATTTACACCCACCTGTTTCACCTCGTCTGTATTAATTGAGTACAGCTGATTTCTTACGTTAAAATCCTGATGGCAAAAAAGCAAGAGGTAAGCGCTGGTTCCCGGCCGTCTACCGGTCCCCGTCTGATGGGGGCGGGAGGGAACAGGCCATAATCGCCGCAGTGGCCGTCACCACCCCGGCCAGCAGATACGCGCTGGTGAAGGTCCCGTAGATTCTGCCGATCATGCCGGCGACGGCGGGGCCGATCGTCTGGCCGGCGGCAAAGAAGACTGTGATCGTGGCAAAGGCGCCGGCGGCTCGTGACAGGCCGAGGTAATCCCCCACTGCGGCTGCCATGATGGCGGGTATGGCAAAGACCGCCAGGCCGTACAACACGATGCTGATCAGGAGCCCGGTCTCCCCCGGCCTGCTGCCGGCCAACAGGTAGGCGGCGGTCTGCACGGCAAAAACCAGCATCAGGCCGTACTTTCTGCCGATCCGGTCCGATACGGCACCGAAGGCTATGCCGGAAAACAGGCTGAAAAAACCGGCCCAGGACCAGAACAGGCCGGCCCTTGTTTCGCTGAATCCATATTCGCGGACCATGGTGGTGACGATGAAGGTGCCGAAGACCATGAAGGTGGCGCCGAAGGCCAGGTAGAGCAGCCCCAGGCGCAGCAGCAGGTAGCCGTCACCGCGCTGCTCATGGGGGACCATCTGATCGGGTGAGGGGGGGGAGACCGTGCCCAGTGGTTCCAGTCCCAGGTCGCCGGGATAGTTGCGGATCAGCACCCCGGCCAGCAGGGTTACGGCAAGGGCGATGCCGGACAGCAGCAGCCAGCCGACCCGCCACCCCTCCGGACCGAAGGTGCGGTTGAGTTGCGGCACCAGGACGCCGGCCAGCACGATTGCCGCACCGTTCCCCCCGATCATCAGGCCGGCGGCACTGCCGCGCCGGTCACTGCGGAACCAGTAGCTGATCAGGGCCATGGTGGGGATGTTGGCGAAACCGGTCCCCATGCCGACCAGAAAATAGAGGGCGAGCGGGAGATAGAACCCGCTGCTCCGGGATACGGCGAACAGGGCCAGGGTAATCAGGCTCAGCCCGCCGGTAATGACGGCCCGTGGCCGGAATGCCTTGATCAGGCGGGGTGCCAGTATCACCGACAGGAGATAACCGCAGAAATTGCCGGTGCCGATGTACCCCATGCGGTCATAAGGGAGCCCCAGCCCCGCCTGCATGGAGGGGAGAAGCATGGTGTAGGCATAGCGGGCCAGGCCGATGCAGGCAAAGATGATCAGGAAGCCGCAGGCGACGATGACCCAGCCGTAATGGAAACGGCGGGATGCTACCATGTGACCGTAACCTCTATCTGTCGTGAATCGGCCTGTGGTACGGTCCGTTCCGTTATTCTTCCCAGCAGCTCCAGGCGCCTCAGCAGTTCCGGCAGACGATCGGCAGCGATGCGGATTCTGAAGGATCGGGGGGGCTGACTGCGGTCGCTTGTGATCGTCCCCCCCGAACGGGTGACGGCCTCGCGCACCCTGTCGGGGGGCGTGTCAGGGTTGTCCAGTGCAAGGCGGATTGTACCTGCAGGATTCGGTTCTGCCGCCTGTTTCCCCATGGTGCTCCCCGTCGGTGACGGCGCCGGTGATTCAGCCTCGTTGCGCAAGGTCCCCTTGAACGCCTTTCGGGCTCTTTCGGGCGCAAGGTCCTTCAGTCGGCCGGCAGACTCTTCCGTTGGGGCACTACGCAGCGGTGCGGCAGGGGCGCCGGCGGCCGGTGCAGATTTCTCCT
This sequence comes from uncultured Geobacter sp., assembly GCA_964609805.1. GTDB lineage: Bacteria > Desulfobacterota > Desulfuromonadia > Geobacterales > Pseudopelobacteraceae > CAIPTY01. Next base: position 17,845 of record CAZSTJ010000031.1, read on the forward strand.
CCTTCCGGATGGCGGGTGAGGGGGCGAAGCCCGCAGGGTGCTCCGGTGCGGCGTCTGATCGTGGCGATGTCGGTGCGGGCGGATGGGCTTGCAACGCTGGTTGATCGGCACTCTCCGGCGTCCGGTGCGGCTTCTGCTGTGGCTGAAACGATGGCGGCGCCGGGGGGGGGTGAATCCCCCCTCCAGTGGCCGGTTGTTCTGTCTCGACCGGCTGAGACGGAGCTGCCTGCTCAAATGTGTCGCTACGGTGCGGCTGTTGCTTGAGTTCGGTCTCTACGCTGCGGGTCAGGTACCAGCCGGTGAGACAGACCACCAGCAGCGCCGCGGCCTCCAGGGGGAGCTTGACCCGCATCGGGATGAAGAGGCGCCGCAGCCAACTGCTCCGCGGAGAACCCTGCTCCCGGACCCGGGCCATGACCCGGGTTGCCAGCCACGGGGGGGGCTCTACCTGCGGGGTGGTCCGAAGCAGACGCATGACGGTCTCCAATTCGGTCACCTCACCCCGGCACGCGGGGCACGAGGCCAGGTGGTCCCTGATCTGTGCCTGCTCGGCAGGGGAAAGGTCTCCGCTGCAGTAAGCAGGCAGGTTGCGCCGTATCTCTTCGTGGCTGTTCATATCCTTCCCACCGCCTTTTTCATGCAATCCTTCAGGGCGTCGCGCGCCCGGAACAGTCGGGATTTGACGGTGCCCTCCCGCAGTTTCAGTGCGGCAGCCACCTGGTCGTAGGCCAATTCTCCCATATCCCTCAGCACCACCACCTCGCGGTATTCCGGCGGCAACCCGGCGATACAGCGTTGGAGGAAGCTCCGCAGCTGTTCCTCTTCCAGCCGGTCAAGCACCGAAGGCTCCCCCGATGGCGGATCGGGGCGGGCAGCGTTGTCGGTTCCGGGCAGCGCAGCATCCAGGGAGTAAGCTTCACGGCGTTCCCGGTGCCGGTTTTGTTCCCTCCGGTCGCGGGCGTTGTTGACCACAATGGCGACCAGCCATGTGGAGAGCCGGGCATCGCCCCGGAAATCGGCCAGCTTCTGCCAGGCGGCAAGCAGCGAATCCTGTACGATCTCGCAGGCATCCTCGTAGACCCCGGTCATACGGAAGGCGATATTGAGCAGCATCTGCTGGTGGCGGCGGACGATGGTCTCGAATGCGTCGAGGTCCCCCCCGCGGCAGGCCCGGACAAGGTCCCCGTCATCCCGGTCATGGGATGGAATTGTCCCCATGATCACTATGACCCCTTTGGTGCGGAAAAAGTTCCCGCTGTTCTGAATTCCATGCCGATACTCCCGTGATGCCCGTTGCGGGGATGCCGTGTCAGGCAGCTAAAATACACAACCGGATGCAACTTCACAATGTTTGAATAGGCGGGCAGAAATCGGTTGCCAATATCCGGCGGTTCGTAGCATAAAAGAAAGATTACCGGTCAATCCGGACAGGTCCGGCGGAGGTTTCATGCAATTCTTTATCGATACATATTTCCCTGATGATATCAACGCGGTCGGCGATTCAGGCATGGCTGGCTTCGAAGAGAAACGCCCCCTCTATTTTTCAGGGTGCAAGAATTTCCTCGCCCATTATCGCGAAGAGATCCGGAAGGTGCATAACGCGGGGGGGACCGGCAGTGAGGTGACCCACCTGCTTTGCGATATGATCGATGAACTCAACAACAAACTATTGCGCAGTATCGTCTATGACCAGGATGCCAGCGGCGCCCTGATGGAGCATATCGCCCTGGTGGCGGTGGGGGGGTATGGTCGGGGAGAGCTGAACCCCTATTCCGACATCGATATCATGTTTCTCCACGACGGCACCCTGCCGGTGGAGCGCGTCGAGGATATCGCCCAGAAACTGCTCTATTTCCTCTGGGATATGCGCCTTGATGTGGGGTATTCGGTGCGGGTCATTGCCGATTGCGTCGAGATGGCCGCCGCCGACAGCACCGTCAAGACCGCCCTGATCGATATTCGTTACCTGAGCGGAAGCCGCCCCCTGTTCAATGCCTTGCACAAGACGGTCTTCACCCAGATCCTTCCCCGGTCGAGCGACAAGTTCATCAAGGAAAAGATGGCCGACATGAAGACGCGGCGTGAAAAATACGGTTCGACCGTCTTCCTGCTGGAACCGAATCTCAAGGAAGGGGAAGGGGGGCTTCGGGATCTGCAGACCGCCATGTGGGCGGCGCGGGTCAAGTACAAGTTCGATGACGTCAAGGAGCTGATCATCAAGGGGATCATCAGTGAAGACGAGCTGTTGACGTATCAGGATGCCCTCGATTACCTCTGGCGCATCAGAAACGAACTGCACTACTTCAACGGCCGCAAGAACGATCAGCTGACCTTCGATGCCCAGGTGCATCTGGCGGCATTTTTCGGCTACCAGGACCGTGGGCGGACCCTGGCGGTGGAAGACTTCATGCGTGATTATTACCGGCATGCCAACCGGGTGGAGCATTTTGCCTCCAGCCTGGTCTCCCGCTGCATCTGGCGTGACGAAGGGGCCTTGAAGATCCTCGGTTATTTCGTGCGGCGGCCGGTTGGCGACGGCTGTTTCGTGCTCAAGGGGGAGCTGATCGTCCCGGACGAGTCGGTTGTCGAGAAGAATCCGGTCGTGTTGATGGAGATCTTCGAACTGGCCCAGAAACACGGGGTGCAGCTGAACATACGTACGAAAGGGCTGATCCGGCGCAGCCTGGGGCTGGTGAATGACAAGTTCCGCCGCAACCGGGAGGTCAACCAGTCTTTCTTGAATATCCTCCGTTCACCCAAGGATGTGGCGGATACCCTGCGTCAGATGCATCACCTGGAGTTCCTGAACAGCTACATACCGGAGATGGAGCATATCTACTGCAAGGTGCAGCATGATATCTATCACATCTACACCGTTGATATTCATACGCTCTTTGCCGTGGAAGAGGCCGAGAAGATGCTCAACGGC